>JBKJZK010000133.1:0-5463 GCA_046715215.1 Nitrospiraceae bacterium | reverse complement strand
GAACGGAATCACATTCAAGTCACGCTGCCGCAACAATTCACGTATCAAGCTGCCGAAAAACCAATTCGGCAAAGCAAAATATTGAAGGCCTGCATGTCAGATCAAGAAGTGAACTATCTCACAGGATGCTCAGAATGGCCGTCCGGCGAGGCCGCAGTCGATGAAAGTACCGGAGGCGTAGCCTCTGGGCTACGTTGAGGATGCTTTCGAGGCGAGAACGAAGCTGGCGGGCATTTTCAGCATCCGTTAAGGCACAGCATCAGGCTCTTTGGGCGTCACGCCATCAGCAGGGAGCGACGCGGCATTGACCTTCTTCAACGAGAGATCCGCATGCCAAATGAACTCCCGCTCGAACCATTGGCCCGTCACCCCTTGATCTCGCAACAAAATCCGCACCTCATACAGATCCCCCTCCAACGGCTTCACCCGCCACTCACCCAGCCGGGCAACCCGATTGCGTTCGCTCATAGAACGCAGGTGTTCAGTCATCGCCTGAAGTATTGTGGGATAACCCTGAGCCCGATGGGTTTGCACCAGCGCGAGGGCTTCGGCGGCCCGACGATCGGCCATGGGATTCAGCGACGGAGGCTTCATCCAGAGATAATAGAGCACGCCCAGCACGAGCACTGCCACGACCGCATAGTGAACGGTCTTCACAATGAGCCAGGATTATGCATGAACGCCGTCGCGAGGCGTTCGAGACCGAAGCCCGCCGGGCGAGAGGATCGGACGACGTAGCAGGTAGTCATGAATAGTCCGAGTTAGGACGAGGAATGCGCAGAACTGGCGGAGGAATGACTCTGTGGCATGGACATCTAGCCCGCATTACTCATGAACGTTTCTGCTGCAATCGGGAAACAGAAGTCAGAATCCAATACGGTATTCTCTCTTCGCACCACGATCATGCAAAGAGCGCTCGATCTCGCAAGCGCGGTGGCCCGGCTTCTAGGCAAGCGGGCTCGCCGCTCGGTCGATCGATACACTGTTTCAAGTATGCTTCCTCCCGTCACAGACTCGGAACTCCCAGGCGAGATGATTCGGCGCCAGCGCCGTGTAGGTCAGCTCGAACCTCACCTGGTCGTTTCCCTTTCCGGTGACGCCATGCGACACAGCCTCGGCGCCTTCTCTGAGCGATGCCCCCGCCTCGCGGCTCCGCGCGCCTGTCTCTCGTGGCAACTGCGCGATTTCGCCACGAACCGTCATGAAGAATGCGGGCCAGCGAACAGGGTTCGATGGGACGAGATGAAACCGCACATGATCGCGCTGCATCTTAGGAATAGACAGGCGCGATGTCAAACCGACCGCAGCCAGTCCGATGAACCGCCTGCGGTGCAGCTTGTACGTGTGAAAGTGGGTATGTTACAAATATCGCTCTGGTCTAGGACATGGACCCTTGGACAGTGACTCACCAATGAAGTTCTTTCTCTATGGGGACCATCTTAACCCGACGCAGCTGAAGCGTCGCGCGCCGGAACATCAGTTTCTGATGCTGGCCACTCTTCCCGAACACACGATCAAATTCTGCAGATGGTCCTCGCAATGGCGATGCGGCCTCGCCAGCGTGACCCCATCCCCGGGAGAACAGGTCTGGGGAGCGGTCTTCGAAGTCACCGACGAAGATCTCAAGCTGATGGACCTCTTCGAAGAGGATGTACCCCCAAGTGCATTTCGCCAGGTCCAAGTCACCGTAGTGACGAAAGCCGGTGAGAAAACACCCGTCACCACCTATGCCGCCACCCCCATCGGCAAGTTCAAACCTAAAGCGCACTATCTCGATTGGGTGATGAAGGGCCTCAAGCATTGGAAGCTGCCGGAAGAGGCCATCGATATATGGAAGTCATATTGTCCGCAGTAAACCCGGAGCGAATGACATATAGCTGATAGCCGGAGATTTCCTCACAGCCATACACTATTCACTCTTTCAGCAAGGAGAACCCATGCCGAAACCCAAGTATCACATCGTCGTCTGCACCAACGCCCGTCCCCCAGGCCACCCGAAACCCTCCTGTGGCAGCGCTGGATCAGCCTCCCTCCTCATGGCCTTTAACATCGGCCTCATGCAGAAGGGTGTGACCCCGGGCGATGTCCTCGTCAGCGGCTCTTCTTGCCTTGGCCCCTGCGAGCAGGGACCAACCGTCGTCGTCTATCCGGACGCCACCTGGTACTCCAAAGTGACGGAAGCGGACGTGGCGACCATCATCGATGAACACATCACTGGCGGAAAGCCGGTAGCAAAACTGAACCCCGACGCGGTGTGGAAGTAGGTCAAGGTTGAGCGAGACTCAATATCACGAGGGTGAGCCAGCAGCATAGCGAGATTGTCTTTTCACACATTCTGCTAGACCAACGTGGGCACGCAAACCCATCACGAACACAAATCCCATGCACCCAGGCAAGTTCGGTGCATGGTGATTACCTGCAGCGACACGCGAACTCCCGATACCGATACCAGCGGCCAACTTATTCAGAAACTGCTCAAGGGACAGGGTCATACAGTGGCCGCCTATCATCTCGTCAAAGACGAACCATCCAAGATCAAAGCCAAGATCAAAGCCGCCGTGGCGGATAGGAAGGTTCAAGCCATCATCATTAATGGCGGAACAGGAATTTCTCGGCGGGATTCAACGTTCGAAGCGGTGGATGCGATGCTGGAGAAACGACTGGTGGGATTCGGCGAGATCTTCCGCTACTTGACCTACCAGGACATCGGCTCACCCGCGATCATGAGCCGCGCCACCGCAGGGATCATCAAAGGCCGCGCCCTCTTCTCAACCCCCGGCTCCGAGAACGCCGTCAGGTTGGCGATGGAAAAGCTCATCCTTCCGGAACTCGGCCACCTCGTGCAGCAGCTTTCTAAGTGACAATGCCCTGTCGGCTGACGTTCTCCTAACAAGCTGCGGAAAACTCTGTGGACACGCTAGAACTTCGCTGGTCCGCACATGTGGCACAAGAGGAGAATATTCTCACAGGGTGCTCAAAAAGGCCGTCCAGCAAGGCCGCAGCACGCGAAGTAGGCTGAGGTCGAGGTTCAGGTTGAACGAAATCAGACTCTCTTTATCTCAACCTTAGCCTGAACCTCAACCTTCTTCGTGCTGGCGGACTTTTTCAGCATCCTGCTAGAGGAAGGTCTGCCTCGGTCACGTCCCCTTCAATCCACTCCACCTGCTTCACCGCGCTCCTAAACGTACGGCACAAGTACGCATCGGGCTAACGCTAAGAGCGTAACGCCGCATTGCGTCGCACGAAGCAGAGTACCTCTTCGTAGTGCCAACCCCCTGTGCTTCTCCGCTCATCCCAGAAGTGCACTCGGACATACTCCTGAAACTCCTGCTCGCTTGGGGAATGGGAGAAGGCATCGGCGTCGCGGTCACACAACATGAACCGAGCGATCTGAAGCGTATCGTCGAACGAGGGCGTAGAGATGAAACCTGGTACACGCGTAAACGAAAAATCGAATTCCGTATGAAGCTGCATCACTCTGGCTAGGCTATCATAGAGGTTGTAGCGGGGCGCCCCGAAGTATTCGAGCATCTGATTACATCCCGAATCTGGGTTTTTGAGGGTCACGACCAGCACGCCATCCTCGGTGAGCTGATTGGCCGCGTGAATCGTATAGGCACCCCATTTGTGATCGGGAAGATGGTAAAATACATGACTGATAAGCCCAACCGCGACTGGGGTGGGAGGGATCGTTGAGATGAGGGTGCCATCGAAAACTTGCGCGCACGGACACCTCATCGCAAGAGCCGCACGCATGCCAGCGTGCGGTTCTACCGCATACACATGTTGGAAGTGTTCCAACATAAGACGCGTGAGGTCCCCCGCCCCAGCACCCCAATCGATCGCGCACGATTCAGCGGGATAGTGGGAATAGATCCCTCGAAGGATCTGGCGCACGTAAATCCGCTCCCCAGTGTATTTCAGAAAGGTGGTAAAGGCATCCGCATACTCTGGAGTGTCCCAGTGAAAGCGTTTCACAGGCAGCATTGTCTGCTCCTCCTGTCTTGGGAAAACCTGCCGGTAACTTCTCGCTCGTGAAGCGTCTCGCGCAAGACGATTCACGAGCGATCTATTGCATCATTGACTGAAGGATTGACGATTTATTGGCAATCAAAGACTCCCAACCCCTTTTCTTCGTGCGAGCTGCAGAACCTCACGATCACAAAAAGATTTTTCTTCCCGCTCAGTTCGAGACTACTTCTTTCTCACGAAGATGTTTGTCCAACATAAATGTTCCAAACGGAATAACAGACGCGATCAGTGCATACAGTGAAAAAATGAAAGACCATCGTTGTCTAAAATGTAGCATGGCCAACAGGCCAACATAGAGCACGAACAATACTCCGTGTGTTGAGCCCACAACTCTCACTACCTCCGGCATCCCCATGAAGTACTTCATCGGCATAGCAATGAATAACAAGGTGAGAAATGAAACCCCTTCGGCTAAAGCGATCACTCTAAAAACTCTGACCTGGCTCATATGAATTGAAAAATGTAAATCAACTAATTAGCAAGAAGTAAGGACCAACCTTCACTTTAGGGTGGGAGATCAAGGGGTCGGACCCCTTTGTCTTGTTTCGGTGTTCATTGAGGTAAGCGACTCAGCTTGATCGACCGGCAGTAGAATCGAATTGCGTCACATTCGTAGTCGTAAACTTCATATCGAGTGCGATCCCATCCTCTCGACGCAATATCCTTGATCGCCAGACCCGATACCTGATGTGTTCCGAAATCTTGAGACCATGCACTTCCTCAAACTCAATCTTACTGCCTCGGAATCAGTGTAGTCGTGCACAAACTCCAAAATCAAATTGCACCTAAACAGCCCAACTTCAGTCGAACTAACCAGGGAAAACCGCCGTACCATCGTGCAATCTGCGGCTGATTTTCGCTTCAGAATATCCTCAACCGTACGGAATCCTGGAAACTCGAAAGTGCAGCTTCGTTTTCGACTTGGCCTGGCATACTTAAAACGACTGCTGATTGATTAGGACACTAGCAGCGGGCAACGGCATCACGACCTCATCAGGTCCTGCTAGTAGGAGCCCGGCGCTAAGGAGGATGTTCAAAAAGACCGTCCAGCAAGGCCGCAGCCAGAATCTTCCGACTCCTCATACCTCTCATAAGGGGAGTGGCCGAGGCTGCCCTTTACTGCGCGCATCGAGCGACCACTGCTTTATCGTGGGGGCTCTGCGAGCAAGAAGGGCACCTGGCCGCTCCCCGCTCCCTTTTTCAACATCCTCATTCTCCACTGCCCGCCATGTCGTCGATAAGAGGACGGTTGATGTCGGTGCAGCCGAAGCAGATGGTATCGAAAAGGGCATCGTGATTCGCCACAAAGTTCTTGGCGTCGGTTAATTGTTCGGCCATGACCTGGGCGTAGCAGGTCTCGCAGAGCATCATCAGCCCCCGCGATACGGATACGGTTCTTCGTCCTGTGCTCCCGGCCATGACGTCCTACAC
>JBKJZK010000132.1:0-2755 GCA_046715215.1 Nitrospiraceae bacterium | reverse complement strand
GACTTCCTTTCACGCCGCGCAGCCCGGACAATTCCTGCCAGGTCTGCCCGCCGTCGCTCGATCGGAATAAGGCCGCGTCTTCGATTCCCGCATACACTGTGTCCGGGTCGGTCAGCGACGGTTCGAGGTGCCAGACCCGCTTGAATTCCCAGGGACGTTGCGTGCCGTCATAATGCTGATGGGTCGTGAGTGGTTTTCCGGTTTCCGGAGACGTGTCGTAGACGAACTTGTTGCTCTCTCCCTTCGGCATGCCATCCGGAGTGGTGGTCGGTTCGCCTGGAGGTGTTCCGGGTTGGTGCCACGTGTTGCCGCCGTCATCCGAGCGCTGGATGATTTGCCCAAACCAGTTGCTGGTTTGCGACGCATAGAGGCGGTTCGACTCAACGGGCGAGCCTTTGAGATGATATATCTCCCAACCGGCAAAGTGTGGACCGCTGACATCCCACTGTTTGCGTGTTCCGTCCGACGTGAGAATGAACGCGCCCTTCCTTGTTCCAACGAGTAACCGCACCTTGCTCATCCTGGACTCCTTTCTTCGATCTGAGTTCCCTGCTTACGAAGCTTCATCTCAATTAGCGTTCCATCAATCGGAGACGCTACTCATTCGGCAAGCCAGTGATCTCGATTAATGGCCTCACCTCGACGGTTCCGATGCGCGCCCCAGGAACCCGAGCTGCGATGCGGACCGCCTCATTGAGATCCTGGGCATGGATCAGGAAGTATCCCGCGAGCTGCTCACGAGTCTCTATGAACGGGCCATCGGTCACGAGCGATTTGCCGTCGCGCACCCGAACGATGACGGCCGTTTCTGCCGGATGCAGCGGCGAGGCATGCACATATTGTTCACTGGCGTGGAGCTGGTGTGTGAACTGGACGGATTCCGCGAGCATTTCCCTCCGCTTGGTCTCGCTCATCTTGCCGAAGGCCTCTTCATCATGATGAACTAGCAATAGATATTTCATGAGCCTCCTTCTTTTGACATCCGATAGTCGTTCGATACACCCTAGAATCGACAACCGCCTTGTCGCTTGCGAAGTACCTGCATCTGGCGTCTCACTCCAACAACTCGGCTAGTCCTACTCTTGTCGTGGACGATAGCATTCCAGATGTTCAAAACGGGCGTTCAGCGCGGCCGCAGGCGAAGGAAGCGCCGGAGGCGTACCCTCTTGGGTACGTTGAGGACGGTTCCGAGCCGAGAACGAAGCTGGCGGACATTTTCAACATCCTGCTAAGTCGGCAGACCTGGGATTTCAATTCCCGGCCTGACCTCGACCGTCCCCTTGCACGCCATGGGAATCTGCCCGGCGATGCTGATCGCCTGGTCGAGATCCTTCGCGTCGATAAGGAAGTAGCCCCCCAGCTGTTCACGAGTCTCCGCGAACGGACCATCGGTCACCAACCGCTTTCCCTCCCGCACCCGGACGCTGGTCGCCATGGAAGTGGGATGCAACGGGTTGGCGCCGAGATAGTGTCCACTTTTGTGAATGTCCTGTGCGAGCTGCGTGGACTCCCGATCACAGTCCTTCCGCTCTGTCTCACTCAGTCCATTCTCGTCACCGTAAATCAGCAACATATATTTCATGTGGGTTCGTGAAGCGTCGCTCGTATCTCGCGATCGAAGCTACTAGCAGTCAGCTATCATCTCTGATCTCCAACGAGATACGCTTCATGTCCTGACATAAGATAGTCGTTGACAGGAGCAAAAATCGACAGGGGCGTTTCAATGCTTGAGAAGTCTTCGTAAGCGAGTGACATTCCTGGCAGAATGGGGTTTCTTTGAATGAAGGAGCTGCCATGAACAGGCCGCTTGGACCACATTCTTTGTAGCAGCTGACCTATTAGTTGGGCAGCACCGGGAGAGGAGGGTCACGTGAAGCTATTGGACGAAGATCAAGAAGCTCTGCGGTGCGCGAAGGCTCTACTTGAGAATCCTGGCATATGTACCGTTCGTAGGAGGGTAGGGCTTCCGGGCTGACAGGCCCGCAGGATTCCCCGGAGTGTGATGCTTGACAATGTTTTGTAAGCGAGTGATAGTCCGCGCAGCTTCCGGAAGCGGCCAATCGGCGGGCGTTAGGCTGGATTACTCAACGGCAATACGCGATGGTTCGAAGGAGCCATAATGGAGTTTTGAGTGGGATGAAGACAAAGCGAAAGCAAATCTTAAAAAACACAGAGTCGGCTTTGATGAAGCCGCCACCGTTTTCACCGATCCCGCTTCAATCACCATTTCATGACCATGACCGCTCAGCGGATGAGCAACGGTTTATTGATATAGGGAGCTCTGAGAAAGACCGTGTGCTCGTGGTAGTCTATATCGAACGTGGATCAAACATACGTCTTGTCAGTTGTCGAAAGGCAACTCCCTCGGAGCGGAAACTCTATGAAGAAGGCCACGATTAAAGTAAGAGAAGTGGAGGACAATGACATGCGTGCCGAATATGATTTTCGAGGAGGAGTGCGTGGCAAGCACTATAGAGCGATGCAAGCTGGGTACAGCATCACCGTTCATAAAGCGAATGGCACGACGTTAGTCAAGGATGTCATGCCAAAGGAGGGTGCAGTAATCCTTGAGCCGGACATACATGCCTATTTCCCAGACTCGGAGTCTGTCAATAGGACGTTGCGCTGTTTAATTCCGCTACTACTCCCAAAGCGTAGGGCAAGGGCAAAGAAAACCTAAGAAGAGAGTGGCGCTGCCGTCTCCATAATTCGCCGTCATTCTCAGTGTTCGGCGACATTGCGGTGATTGTCTCAG
>JBKJZK010000131.1:0-2781 GCA_046715215.1 Nitrospiraceae bacterium | reverse complement strand
TTCTTGCAGCGCGCCCTCTCCTCCGGTACAGTCTGACTCCTTCATCTCGGAGCTTGCGTTCTCCATGCCGTTGCTCGATGTGCCATTACTGGCTTGTCTTCAGGAAGAGTTTCGCCTGTCGATGAAGCGACTCCTGGGCGATCTCTGCCTGGATTTAGAAAACCAATATGCAGATGTCGCGAAATCGCTGGCGTTGCCTGTGGCCTACTTCCGGTTCCTCGGGCAAGCGCTCGAACGGGATGCATACGCCCACTGGAAAGTGGTCGGCTGGATCGAAGCGCTGAACGACCTGGTGTACTTCATCGATCTCCTGCAACAAATCCGAGTGGAGCAGCATCCTCGTGAGTTCTCGGCGCAGTTGTTTGCCGAATGCGAAGAGAAGTTCTTCGAGAACAGTTATCTGGACGATTTGTTTCCACGCGGGGTCTCGCAGGCCTCGGGACTCGAACGGCGACTGAACGCTCTATGTGCGCGTCTTACTCAGGAGTTGACACAGGAATCGCTCTGCCTCGTGCCAGGGCTTCCAATGCTGTGGTGCGTCTCTCGCAAGATTCCGTCCTGGACCGTGGTGGTGCATCTTAGCGAAAATGTCGAACGGGCAGAGACCGCTGGAACGATGGCCGTTGGGATGGAAGGAGATATCTACGAGGCTCCTCCCTCGGTGAAGAGAGCCCTCAAACAAGCATCTGGCCAGGCAACCATGCTAGTTCTGCCGCAAGAGCTGTCCCTAAAGATCGGACGAATCATGATGCCTCTGTGCATGAGGAGAGGCAATCGGTTGGAGTGGAGTTGGACTCACCGGTCGCCAGTCGTGGCAATGGAGACTCGATCTGGGGCCGTCACAGTCGGGCCGACGCTCGTCTACAGGAAGGACCGCCAACCTCGTACGGTGGCCTCCACCTCACCTGATCAAGTTGTGCGAATCGGGCGGGCATGGACAATCGTACAAGAGGCCTGGCCGGAAGGACAGGAGGTCCTCGCACTCTTGACCGCTCGGATCATCCCGCTCAAGGCCAAGGGCGTCGTCAGTTTCAGCTACCGCCACCGGCCAGGACTATCCTTTATTAACTGCTTCGACCGGGATCACCTCGATCTGATCGACGATGTGATCCACGAGAATAGCCATCACCATTTAAATCTTTTGTTTCGCAAACAGATTCTCTATCACGGGGATCGCAACCAGCAGATTTTCTATTCCCCCTGGCGCCGCAGCCTGCGTCCGTTAAGGGGCATTCTGCACGCGGCGTTTACGTTTGTGATAGGGGCGATGCTCTTCGAACGACTCTCAACGTGGGCGTCTGGGAGGGGTGGATCGGCTCGATGGACACGAGCAGAACTGACCTCGCGCGATCTGCAGCGAGCCCGATTTCGCTGTCTTGAGGAAGTGGAATCCGTCCGTTACTCGATCCAAGACTTGGAGTATGCCGGCTGGCATCTCAAGTGGCTTACCGGCTCAGGCCAACGGCTGGTCAGGCAGTTGACAGGAGCGATCGAGCAGGTCGAGCACCACATCGCGCCCCACAGAAAGGCAGTCCTCGCCTCCAAATTCGGCCCAGCCCTCCGCCGCCATGTGAAAGAACTCCATCAAGCCCGCCACACCTACGGACCAGTGCGGTTGGGGAAAGTCTAGCCCGCATCCGCTTCGGTCTTCTCAGTTGACGTCCGGATCAGGCTGCGGCATCCGTGCTACCCCGCATTATTCATGAACATTTCTAGTGCAATCGCGGATTCGCCGCTGCGGCAATCCTGGACGCAGTTGGCGCGTCGTCCAGGCAGGCGGGCTCGCCGCTCGGACCCTCACTGTTGGGGACTGGCGCCCTTCTTTTTGGCGCCTGTCCCCGTCTGAGGAGCAGCGGGGCAGGCACCGCCGCAGACGGCGGAGCCAGTTCCCTGGCCTCCCTCGCACGGCACGCCTGTCTCGCTTGTAACTGCGCGATTTCGCGACGAACCGTCATGAATAATGCGGGCTAAGCCTCCGCTCGCGTCGGGTGTTCATGACGGTTGAGTCGTCATTTAGCATGGCATTTGACGATACATGCGACGTGAATTATAATCGCCACGGATGCTGGATAATTCGCCCTATATCGATCGTCTGTTGGATCTCCGCGTCCTCTTGGAGAAGAAATCGTATTTTCTCCTAGGCCCCCGCCAGACCGGCAAGTCCTCTCTCATCGCACACGGTCTAAAAGGCGCTCGCGTGTACGACTTGCTCGACGCATCGGTCTTTTTGGCCCTGAGTCATAATCCCGGACGCCTCGCGGAGGAAATCACAGGGAAGGACCGCCTCGTGGTGATCGATGAGATCCAGCGGCTCCCTGAGCTTCTGAACGAGGTGCATCGACTCATCGAACAGCGGGGCATTCGCTTTCTGCTGACAGGCTCCAGCGCCCGCAAGTTGCGTCGGGGTGGGGTGAACCTCCTCGGAGGACGAGCCCGGACCAAATACCTCCATCCATTGACGTATCGAGAACTCGGAAATCGGTTCGACTTGGAGCGGGCAATCGCGAATGGGCTGTTGCCGTCGGTGTATTTGTCTGACGACCCGCGCGCGGACCTCGACGCCTATGCTGGAGCTTATCTCCAACAAGAAATCGTCGCCGAAGGCGCCACGCGGAATGTGCCGGCATTCAGTCGGTTTCTCAAGGTGGCTGCCCTCTGCAACGGAACAATCGTCAATTTTACAAAAGTCGCCAATGACGCGCAGGTCCCGCGCACGACCGTGTACGAATACTTCGACATCCTGAAAGACACGCTGGTCCTCCATGAACTGCCGGCATGGCG
>JBKJZK010000130.1:0-3172 GCA_046715215.1 Nitrospiraceae bacterium | reverse complement strand
CGAGGTTGGAGGACTGCCGGGGAAAGCTGAAGGAGTTATAGGCCTACATGGCCCCGAACGTCTTGGCAAGGAGACCCAGCTGCAGAGCCCGTCGGAGTAGTTGCGCCACGTTTCTCACATTCAACCGCCGCATCAAGTTGAATCGGTGCACTTCGACCGTGCGCACGCTGATCTCCAGCACCTCCGCAATTTCACGGTTCGTGTGCCCAATCGACACCAGGCGAAGGATGTCACGCTGCCGAGGCGTGAGGAGATCGGCGTCGATCTCTTCCTGTTGCGGCAGGACTTTTCGGCTTAGAGCAGTTCGCGCGCCCATCAATAACCTCACATCTTCAACAGACGCGAGTCTAACAAAGGTGTGTATAGCTGTAAACGAAACTGCTAATTTGTGCAGGGTCCCGTTACTGGCCCGATTGATTTGATTCATCCCCACTCCCTCATCCATTATGATTCGTCCCCTGGGCTTTGCATCCCGCAGGATAGCTGAGCGAGACTGGCTGAGGTCGAGGTCAAGGTTGAGGGCAGAAATGACGGTTTTCATCTCAGCCTTGGCCTAAGTCTTAACCTTCTTGTGACGCGGGCGGACTTTTTAAACATCTTGCTAGGCCCTAGGTGACTATGCCACTCATGCTTCATCTCGCCCTGATCCGCGCTCATGCGCTCCAGCGGCCATTTCGCGCCCTGCTCAGCATCGCCGGAGTGGCACTGGGTGTTCTGGCCTCCGTGGGCATCGGGACGGCAAACATTCAAGTACTGCGATCCTTCGAGCAAGCCGTCACGACGGTAGCCGGTCCCGCCACATTGGAAATTGCGGGCCGTGATCTCGGAGTGGATGAATCGGCAATCACGGCTGTCCGTGCGGTCGAGGGGGTGGTGAGCGCCGCTCCGGTCATTGAAGAATCGGTCGTGGTCGCCCAGGGGGAGTCGCGTGGCCAGGCGCTTCAGATATTAGGACTGGATCTACTCGCGGAGGTCGGGACGCGAGGATTTGAGATGCCGCAGGCTGACACCGACGTGGCGCTGGAAGGGCTCCTGGCTCCGGACGCTCTGTATCTTGGTCGTCAGGTTGCTGCCGACTGGAACCTGGGAGTCGGTAGTATCGTCGAGGTGACGGCGGGAGGGCGTCTCGTACGGCTGCGAGTCGTAGGGCTCATTCATAACCAGGCGGCGCGCTCTTCCCTCTGGGACCGGCTTGCTATCATGGATATTGCTGCGGCGCAGCTGTTGTTTCAATCAATCGGGCGGTTGGATCGGATTGAGCTGGTGACAACGCCTGATCGACCGATCGACGACATCGTTGCCTCCGTGCGCGCGGTTCTCCCTCCCCATCTTGTCGTGCAACGGCCGGCGCAACGGACGAAGCAGCTCGAAAACATGGTGTGGGCCTTCCAGCTCAATCTGTCTGTCATGAGCTGGGTCGGGCTGCTCGTCGGCATGTTCTTGATCTACAACACGATCGCCTTTGCTGTGGCGCAACGGAGGCGCGAAATCGGCATCTATCGCGCCCTCGGTATGACAGAGCGGAGGGTCGCCGGCCTGTTTCTCGTGGAAGCAGGGTTGCTCGGTCTTCTTGGCGGGCTATTGGGAGGTCTTGGTGGGGTTTGGCTGGCCGGGACTTTGGTGTCGCTCGTGAGCCGAACGATCGCAGACCTCTATGCGCCGGTCGCGTCTGGCGGGTTGATCCTGTCCATGGACATGCTGACGTTCGCGGCAGTGGCGAAAGGGGTGCTGCTCGGGACAGTGGTCTCGATGGTGGGAGCCTTGGGCCCCAGCGTGGAAGCCGGCAGGACTGTGACGGTCCGTGCCTTGGCACCGGGAGACTATGAATCGACGCATCAACTGAGGGCAGGTCTGTGTGGGTGGATCAGCCTCGCGTTGTTGGTGCTGGCAGGTCTCTGCTCGCTGATGGGCCCGGTCGGAGACCTGCCGCTCTTTGGCTATCTCGCGACAATCTGTCTCTTGGGGGCACTCTCCTGTCTTGCACCACTCTGTATCCAGGCTTTGGGCATGCGGCGCCCTCGCCAGGAGAGCAAGACGATGATGCTCGGGGGGAGCTTCCGGCTCATCGCGGCAGACCAGGCGGCGCGCCATCCGGGCCGGAATTCGGTGACGGTGTCGGCGTTGATGGTGGGATTGTCGATCATGATCGGTGTGGCCGTCATGGTTCGCAGTTTTCGTGACACGGTCGAGGTTTGGGTGGACGAGACCGTGATCGCCGATCTCATCGTGGCCCCGCAATCTTGGCTCCAGGGGAAGCAGGCCGGGCAAGCGTCGCGTGCCTTGCCAGGGACCTGGCGTTCGACCCTGTCGGCGATTGACGGCATTGCCGCGGTCGATACCGTTCGTGATGTGTATGTAGACGTCGCGGGTCAGCCAGTGGCGTTGGTGTCACGAGATCTTCGGCTCCATGCACAGCGCAGCCGGTATCTGATGATTCATGGAGATTCAAGCGCGGCCCTGCAGCGAGCCGCCGAAACCGGAGGCGTGCTCCTGTCAGAAGTGTTGGCGAATCGATTGCGGCTTCGTGAGGGGAGCAAGGTCTCGATCACGACGCCGGCAGGACCCTCTGCTGTATCCGTCGAGGGGATTTTTTACGATTACGCGACCGACGGCGGAAAGATGGTGATGGATCGAACATGGTATCAGCGACAATGGCACGACGAGCGGGTGACAGTGTTTTCCATCTACCTGGCTGCCGGGGCCGATGCAGAACACGTTCGGCAGTCCATCGTGACGCACGTCGCCGGGCTGGACGGAGTGACGGTCCCGCCGTTGGTGATCAGAAACCACGAGTTGCGGCAGGAAATTCTCGAGATCTTCGACCGCTCCTTCGTGTTGACCTATGTCCTTGAAGCCATTGCCGTACTGGTGGCCATGCTCGGCATCGTAAATACCTTGGTGACGGCCGTGTTGGAGCGACGACGTGAATTTGCCACGTTGCGGGCTCTCGGCGCCAGCACGAGGCAAGTGGAGCGATTAGTCCTGTGGGAAGCGGCCTATCTCGGGTTGATCGGAGCCGTGCTGGGCGTCGTGGGAGGCCTGCTACTCGCCCTGGTGCTCATCCACGTGATCAATAAACAATCCTTTGGCTGGACGATTCAGATGACGGTCCCAGGCGGAGTGATTTTGCAAGCCGTAGGGCTCGCACTCACAGCTGCCCTGGTGGCCGGCT
>JBKJZK010000129.1:0-5367 GCA_046715215.1 Nitrospiraceae bacterium | reverse complement strand
AGTAGCCAGCATGCCCCGGTCCGCGTAGACAAACGCCCGGCGCTGGTCCGGAGCGGTCTCCTCACGAATGAGCATCGCGACATAGCGACCTTGCTGCACGGCGACGGGAGCGACTCCCGGCAGAGGGTCCCCGCCCGCATCGGCACAATGGGCGGCATCGCCAATGACAAAGATCCAGGAGTCGCCTGGAATCGTCAGATCCCGTTGAACCTTGATCCGACCGGACCCGTCCTGGGGAACTGCGAGCGAGGTCAGAAGCGGCGACGCCTTATTGCCTGCCGCCCAGATGATATTCGTGGACCGAACGAATTCGCTTCCGATCCTCACGCCATCGGCGCGGATCTCACTCACCGGGCTGTCGAGTTTGATCGTCACGCCCATACGTTCGAGCGCGGTAGCCGCTTTCGCTGACAGGTCGGGTCTGAACCCGGGTAGAATGCGAGAGCCGCCTTCCACGAGCAGAATGGCGAGATCATCGAGGCGCAAGTTTGGAAAATCTGGCCCCATGGCCTTCCGTCCGATCTCCGCCAGCGCGCCGGCCAACTCCACGCCGGTGGGACCTCCCCCCACGATCACGAAGGTGAGGCGATCCCCTGTGCCAGTGGCGATTCGTCGTCGTTCGGCCTCCTCAAATGCCAGCAGCATCTTCTCGCGAAGGTAGACCGCGTCGGCTAGGGTCTTGAGCCCGGGCGCGGACTGTTCCCACGTGTCGTGCCCGAAATAAGAGAGCCGCGATCCGGGTGCTACGACGAGGACGTCGAAGGCAATCGGCGCGCTGACCCGCAACCGCACGAGACGCGCCGCACGATCGATGGACAGGACTTCATCCATGACCACGCAAACATGCGGGTGCCGCCGAAAGATAGTGCGTAACGGCCAGGCGATATCGCCTGGAGACAGCGCGGCAGTGGCCACCTGGTAGAGCAACGGCTGAAAAAGGTGATGATTGGTGCGGTCGATGAGCAGCACATCGGCATTACGCAGCAATTGCGCGGCCGCCAGGCCTCCGAAACCGCCCCCGATGATGACGACCTGTTTTTGAGGCATGAAAGGGAACCAGAGACAGGCTACGGTTCAGAGAAGCAGGTGTCAACTTTCAGCGGGACCGACGCTGCGCGACGGGAAAGGGGGGCTCGAAACCGTGTTCTTCCCGGCTCCTAATGATCATGACGGTGATGCAGTTCCGACAGGTGCGGGTGATCATGGGTGAGGGGAAGGTGCCAGTGCATGTGAGCATGCTCAACCTCCTCATGCCGGTGTGCATGCGCGTGGCGCCCGCGGAGGAGTAACGCGACCCCGGCCATCATCAAGGCAGTGGAGGTGGCATCCTGAATATTCCATCGCTCACCTAATACCGGCACGGCAACCACTGCGCCGATGAAGGGAGCCGTCGCAAAGAACCCGGCCTCACCCGCCGCGCCGAGCAGCCGGAGCGCGCGCATGTCCAGCAGCAAGCTGATCCCCTAACTAACGAATCCCAGAAGAAAGGTCGCCAGCAGAACCGTGACAGAGGGCCACTGCTGGCTGGTGAGAGCCGCAAGGCCGAGCATCCCAAGACCGGCACCGAGGGTCTTCATGCGCGTGACCACCAGAGGATCGCGAAGCGAGAGACGCTGACTCAGATTGTTGTCGATCGCCCAGCAGAGACAGGCTCCCGTCACGGCAAGAATGCCAACGACGTCCACGCGGATCGCGCCGGGCCGATACATGAGTATCCCTGCACCAACCACGATCACGAGGACGCCGGCCAGTTCGAGTCGGACCAAATGCTCGCGAAAGACCAAGATCGCAATCAGCACGGTGAAGGGCGCTTCCAGATTCAGGAGCAATGAGGTCAGGACGCCGGACAGGCGCTCCAGTCCCCACAACATCAGAAAGGGACCGAGCATCCCCCCGGTGAGAATCACTCCCGCCAGCAACCCGGCATCGGCCCGTCGAACCGGGGCCTCTGTTATGCCTAGATTTAACGGGTGACCGGTCATCTCGAAAAGGAGCAGTCCCAGACCCGCGCCGAGATAGAGCAACCCCGCGGTCACCATCGGGCCGCTCTCCGGCAGCAACAGCTTGGCGAAGGGAGGGCTAATGCCGAACAACAGGGCCGCCGCAAGCCCGAAGAAGGCTCCTTGCCGTTTCGTGGGATTCATCGGATGACAGCTTACCGAGGATGATAGGAAGGTGCAACGGATGAGACCTTCCGACGGCCTGGCCAGACATTTCCCCGCTGGCAGCGGCAGGGACAAGTGTCGGGAAGTCGCGCGCCGCGAAGGGACTAGGGCATTACCTTCGTGTGCAGAGTTCAACTAAGAAGAGTGTTACACGAAAACAACTGTTTCTTTAGCCTTCCGATTTGTTAGGCCCGGCCTACTTCCTCGACTAACTCCTGGGCCTGGCGGAAGCACGCTGGCGTACAAGCTGGCACTGTCGTGTCAGGGAAGGTGATTTCTCTTTAGAGGGAATAACCAGACTGTCCTTCACTGCGCGCATCGAGGGAGCACATTCTGATTGTGCGGCCTCGGCGAGCAAGAAGGATGGTGTGGCTACTCCCTCCCCCCTATTTGCGAAGAATTGGAAACGGTTTGTGAAAACCCGGCGCACCAGGGCCTCTTTCACAAGAAGCCCTGGCGGCCTTGATGATGGTTGGTCCTCGGAGTCTGTCCGAGGAATGCCATTCTACTGCGGCAAACGATCTGCAAGCATCTGCGTCGTTCTCGGCCCGAAAAATCGTCAACATATTCCCCGAATACGCCTCCGGTTTTTTTGAGTCTGCGGCCTCGCATCTACCAGCAGCTCCTTTGCTTCGCAACGAAGGATTACTCGGACAGGCTCCTAGCCCTATTGCACGTCGACGGTGATGGTATGGGCGGCCGTGACAAGGTCGTGGTCCTTCGTGGCTCCTTTCACGGTGATCTTGTGCATCCCCTTGCTCAGGCCTTTAAGCTCCCCTTTAAAGCCCTTCTGATACTGATCGTCCACATACGCATGGACATGCGCAGCTTGGGAGCCCTTGGTCAACTCATACTTCAGCTCAAAGCTGTCGCTGACCTTATCCCCGTCCTTGGGAGATGTAATCATAACCTTCGACCCATCCTCTATTGGTGCTTTATCTGGTTTATCCCCTGCGAAGACTGGTGCTCCGCTGAGACAGCCTACTAACGCGACCCCTAATCCCATGAACCCGATACGTCCTATCACATGCATCACGACCTCCTTGTTTGAACCAGCTAAATGACACTGCAGCTTACCATCCCCTGCCGGATATCCTCTTGTCTGATTGCCAGTCGTTCCCCGGTAGGGAATATTTGGACATTCTACTTTTCAGGATTGTCCCAGTCAATCCGCACCTACGCGCATCGAAGAGCCTGAACACAAATAATCCCTCCAAGCTTGCCCGTTTCACTTTCCCGGGAATGGCACCCGTGTTGATCCTACTGCGGCCGTCGAGCTAGGTCCTTCCTAGGGTGCGCGCTCCGGGAGCAAGGGATCAGCACGGGTGTCATTCCAATCCTTTTCATCGTGGGGGCTCTGCGAGCAAGAAGGGCACCTGGCCGCTCCCCCTCCCCCCCTATCACTCCGCAATAATATGCTACGGTAGAGAGACGCAGGAGCCCGACGATGACTATTCAGGCACAATTTCCAGACGAGCAGAGCGTCGAGGGCGCCTTCACCAGGCAGCCGGATGCCTTTACCAGCTGGGTGACCGCAAATGGTAATTCCGGCTACCAGGCGGCAAGCGGCCGCTACCATCTCTATGTCTCCTGGGCCTGCCCCTGGGCGCATCGGACGATCATAGTGCGGAAACTCAAGAAGCTCGAAGACGTGATCGGCATGACAGTCGTGGATCCGATCCGCGACGAGCGGGGCTGGGCGCTCCGCGAAGGGCCGGGCCATTCGCTCGATCCCATCAACGGATTCCAGTTCCTCAGCCAGGCCTACAAGGCCACCGATCCGAACTATCGGGGACGGTTCACCGTCCCCGTGTTGTGGGATACGGTGACGAAACGCATCGTCACCAATTCCGACGACGACCTCATGCGCATGTTCAACGGCGAGTTCAATCGCTTCACCGAGAACATGATCGACCTGTATCAAGAAGGAATCAGGAATGAGATCGACGATCTCAATACCTTCATCTACGAGAACGTGAACGACGGGGTCTATCGCGCGGGGTTCGCCACGTCGCAGCAGGCCTATGAACGAGCCGTGCGGCGCCTCTTCGATGCCCTCGATCAACTCGAAGCCAGGCTGGCGCGCCAACGCTACCTCTTCGGCTCACAATTCGTCGAAACTGACTGGCGCTTGTTCGTCACCCTCATACGCTTCGATGTCGTCTACCACGGCCATTTCAAGTGCAATCTCAGGCGGATCATCGACTACCCGAACCTCTTCAGCTACCTCAAGGACCTCTATCAGACCGACGGCATCGCCGACACGGTAAACTTCGACCACATCAAGCGGCATTACTACATCACCCACGACGACATCAATCCGACCCGTATCGTCCCCCTTGGTCCCGACCAAGATCTCACCACCCCCCACGGCCGCGAACGCCTACGATAACGAGCAAGCTGGTCTTTCTGGTTTGTTTGGTTTGTCTTGTGTATTTGGTTGAACCAGACAAACCGGATAGACCAGACAAACCACAAACGAAAACGCCGCCGCTCAACCCTCTTTCGCGGCACTCTTTCGCGGTACGCCTTGCGTTGCTGATACGTTCGTGGTAGGGTGCGCCGTGATCGCGTAAGACCTTCCGTGCTCGGAGGCTGCAGTCCTCCAGCAGATAGGAGTCTGACGCGATCTTTTTTTGCCCGCACGCAGCCGTCCTGCATCTACCGAGCATTCCGCCGAAGGCGTAACCATCCATCGCTCGAATTGCCAGCCTGACATCGCCGTGGGGGCGTCCGTTATAACTTAAAGAGGTGAATCGTTGTTTCAAGAATTATGGTCAACAGTCCGAGTACTCCTCCGCGACGCCGCAGGGAGTCTCTATCACATTGTCGTCGTCGGTCTGAGCGCGGGCATTGCGCTCTTGCTCCCGGCAGGCGCCAAACAGTTTTTGTCGTTCTGGTCTCGGGTCGAACAGGACAAGATCTCGCTCATTGCCTTGGAAATGACGGTGGCGATCCTCCTGATCATCTGCCTCAACTACTTCCATCGCAGCATACGGGACCGGGCCCTCGCCACCGTGGCGACCGGCGCCGGCCTCGTCTCGTTTTTCCCGCGCCGCACGCGGGGGGCACAACGGCACATCAAGCAACTCAAGGAAGAGCAGGGCACAGGCCGAACCATCTCGGTCATCGGGTCCAGCGGCCACAGCACCTTTGTGGATCAAGTGGGAGATCTGTCGTCGGTCCTCGACAAGTGCCTGGG
>JBKJZK010000128.1:0-3647 GCA_046715215.1 Nitrospiraceae bacterium | reverse complement strand
GTTCTGAGTTGAAAGTTCTGAGTTCTGAGTTTGAAACGCCTTCAGATAACTCAGCACTCAGGACGCAGCACTCGTAACTGGAGCGAAGCGGATGCAACAGTACTGGCAGGAAATTCATGCGTTGACGATGCGGTGGGTCCGGCGGCTCAGCCGCGAGAAATTCAGCATGTTGTTCACGCTCGTACAGCCCATGCTGTTTTGGCTGATCTTCTTCGGCAACCTGTTCCAGCGGGCTGCGGATGTGCAAGTGACGCAGGCCCCAGACTACATCAGCTTCCTGACTGCCGGTGTGGTCGTCATGACGGTGCTCAACAATGGGCTCGCCGGGGGCGTCGATCTGCTGTTCGACAAGGAGAATGGGTTTCTGGAGCGGTTGATGACCACGCCGATCCATCGTAGTTCCGTAATCCTGAGCCGCTTCATCTTTGTCATGACGATTACCTCGCTGCAAGTGCTCGTGATCCTCGGGGTGGCCTTTCTATTTGGCGTCCAGCCGGCGACGGGACTCCTCGGAATCGCCGCAATCTTGATGATCGGGATGCTCTTTGGCGTCGGTCTCACAGCGATTTCCATGGCGATGGCCTTTTCCGTGAAGAGTCACGGTGATTTCTTTTCGGTCCTGGGATTCCTGTCGCTCCCGATGATTTTCTTGAGCTCGGCGTTGGTGCCCTTGGCGGGGATGCCTGCATGGATGGGGTTCCTGGCGCGCTTCAATCCGATGACCTGGGCGATCGACGCGGTGCGCCCGTTGATCCTTTCTGGCTGGACTGAAGCTCTCCCCCACGTCGGGATGGTGGTGGTTGTCATGGTGATTTTTGACGCCATCTGTCTCTATGGGAGTGCCAAAGTGTTCCGTCGGGCGATGGGCTGATGAGCGGGATTTTCGGGAGTCCCACCATGCTGATAAACGAGAGTCAAATCCGGGCCCTGATCCGACTGCTGGCCGATGAGGACGAGAAGATCGTTCGGACCATCAGCGGTAAACTCATCGACATCGGCCCCTCTGCGGTTCCCTTGCTTCAGGAAGCGGAAATCGAACAGCCGGAAATGGCTGCCCGTCTTGTCTCGGTGCTCGAGGAAATTCGCGGCGGAAATCTTGAAGATGAACTCATGCAGCTGGTGGCGCTGCCGGATGGCCCGATGGATCTCTAACAGGGGGCCTTTCTGATCGCCCGGTATGCGTATCCCTCCCTGACGGTCACCTCGTATACGCGACAACTCGATGAGATAGCGCAGGAAGTGCAGGATCGGATCGGTCCCCGAGCCTCGGGGGAGGAAACGATCAAGACGTTGAACCGGTACCTCTTTACGGAGCAGGGCTTCAAAGGCAACACGAAGAATTATTATGAGTTGGAGAATAGTTACCTCAACTGCGTGATTGATCGACGAACGGGTATTCCGATTAGCCTGTCGGTGGTGTACCTCCTTGTCGGGAAACGGCTTGGTCTTCCGGTTCAGGGGATCGGGATGCCGGGTCATTTCTTAGTGAAGTACGAATCGGATCGCTACAAAGTCTTCGTCGATTGTTTCAACGGGGGGGCGTTGCTGACCGAGAAGAATTGCCAGCGGTTTCTCACGGAAGCCGGCTATGGATTTGACGAGAAATACTTACAAGAGAGTCCGGTTCGCGCGATTCTCTCACGCATGATCAAGAACCTCTTGGCCATCTATGCCAAACTCGACGATCCCCTCAAGAAGGCCCGCCTGACGAAATTCATTGAGATCCTGGGGTGCGATAACCGCGAAGGCGGTCTGTAGCTCATTAGACGAGAAACGTATCTCGTTCTTCGGCGCTTCTAGGCCGCCGCCGAGATGTGAGGCGGCAGGGTCCCCGTTGAGGATGCTTTCGAGGGGAGAACGCAGCTGGCGGGCTTTTTCAGCATCCTGCTACAGTTTGATCGCCATCAAGTCCCGCCCAACCACAATCTTTCCCCCGAACGCTTCCCCTGCCTGTTCCCGCACATTGTATCGTTCGGTGATCGGATACAAATGCGACAGCACGAGCCGGCCGACTCCGGCCTCTCTGGCCACCTGCCCACATTGACCGGCATGCAGATGGACCGGGTTCGGCCGACTAGCCGGGAAGGAACAGTCCAGCACCGCAAGATCGACGTCTCCACAGAGGCGCACGAGGTTGTCACAGTATTGCGAATCGCCGGAATACGCCAGGGCTTTCCCGCCATATTCGATTCGATACCCCAGGCAGTGGAGGTTCTGCGTGTGGGTCACTGTTCGAGGAATCACCGTCGTCTTTCCAATCGCAAACGCACGATCAGCTACTTCTTTGAAATGAACCGCAAACGGCGCCTGTGTAAAGCCTGGCATGGTAGCGAAGAGGGTCTGGAAGAACTTCTTCGTCCCGTGAGGGCCAATGACGGTCAGCGGTGGCCGCGTTCCTCCTTGGTATTTCGTAAAGATCATCGCATCGAAGAAATAGGTGATGAAGTCGGAAAAGTGATCGGCGTGGTAGTGGGAGAAGAGAATATGGGTGATCCGATGCCGGTTCACGCCGGTCTTTAGTAAATTTGCCAAGGTGCGTGGGCCAAAGTCCAACAGTAACATATGGTCGGTGCGGACGAGATAGCCCGAGGCTGCTCGCGTGGGGTGTACGTTCGTGCCGGAGCCGAGGATGGTTAAACGCATGGGTTAGATCGCTTCAATGTTCTTGGCGAAAGCTATCCCGCAGACGAATGAGCAGCGCCCGAGTCTGGTCCACTTCTTCGGGGCTCAAGGCCCGTTCAAAGAATGGACGAAGAAAGGCCAAGTGGGCCGCAAAGGTCCTTCGAAAGAGCGCATCGCCTTTCACAGTTAACGAGATCTTGGTGCAACGGCGATCTCCTTTCATCGCATCTCGCCGGATCAGACCTTTGGAAACTAGGCGATCGAGGACGCCGGTGAGCGTGCCTTTTGTGACGAGCGTGTGGGCAGAGAGTTCCGAGCAGGTCATGCCCTCCGTATCTCCCAGCGTAGCGATGACATCGAACTGTGAGGGCGTCAGCCGCAGAGATTTGATATGGCGGATGTCGGTGCGCCAGAAGGCCAGATAGGCTTCGACCAACGGTCGAATAAGTTTGAGATAGGGATCGTCTTTGGGCTGCGGTAATTCCATGAAATAGAGGATAGTCCGCACTAGAACGAAGATTCAAGAGGGGAGGAGGGAATGACACTCGCGTGGTCCCGTGCTCCCGGAGCGCGCACGATCGGAATGTGTCCGCTCGATGCGCGCAGTTGGACCACTACGAGTGCCATTCCCAAAGAGGTAAGGTAAACAAGCTTGGAGGGATGAGAAGGAGTGGCCAGGTGCCCAGCCTTGGCCGTTCCCCTAGAGGGAAATGTAGAGAATGAGGAAGTGCTCGTTCGATGCGCCCATTCGAGGATCGACCAGGCCGCCCTTGAGAAGCAAATAGGGATGGAGCGGACGCGCGCGCTCCTGGACCCCAACACTTAGCGCGTCCTGCTTGTCAGTCATGACAGAATTGCGGAAGAAGCACGCCTGATGCACATCCGGTGGCATCTGGAAGCTCAATTAGAGGCTGGTGAGGCGGCAAGGTTTTACGGGGAAAGGCAGCCAGGTCTTGAGCAGCGGTTTCTCGACATTCTCGAAGATGCCCTCCACAGAATTCGCCGTCGCCCCCACTGGTAAAGGT
>JBKJZK010000127.1:0-2093 GCA_046715215.1 Nitrospiraceae bacterium | reverse complement strand
TTTTTCAACAACGGCATCTTCAGCGGATTTCCGATCTATCTCCCCGAGCTCTACCCCACCAGGCTGCGCGCCACCGGCGCCGGCTTTTGCTTCAATGCCGGGCGTGTGCTGGCATCCGCCTCGCCATTTCTCACCGGCTGGCTGGTGACGGAACTTGGCACATTTGGGCGAGCCGCAAGCACGGTGGCATTGATCTATCTGGTAGGATTGCTGGTCCTGATCTTTGCACCGGAGACCAAGGGCAAACCGCTGCCGGATTAACCCGCATTATTCATGAGCGCTTCTGCTGCAATCACGGATTCGCCGCTGCGACAAGCCTGGACGCGGTGGCCCGGTGTCCAGGCAGGTGGGCTCGCCGCTCGGTCGGTCAACATACTGTTGGGGGCTGGGCCCCCCGCAGACGGCGGCGCCCCTCCCCGGTGCTCCGCTCGCCGTTCTCGCGTGACAACTGCACGATTTCGCGGCGAACCGTCATAAATAATGCGGGTTAACCGCTTTCGAGTCGGCGTCAAACGTCCCAGCCCTTGACATCCCGCCAAAGCGGCTTATGTTCATACTCATGACGAACACACCACCACCAAAAACCCTGACCCACGACGAGAAGAAAGCCGCCGACGCGGCATTCGCAGGCCGCCCCTTCAATGAGGCATGGTCTGGTTCAGCCCGAGTGATCTACGACGGTATCGTGAAGGCCTTGCCTCACACAGACGTCGCGATTCCCACTCCTTCCAATGTCGGAGAACCCGCGGAGACTCCTTCCGCCCAGAGCGAGCCTCTCCAGCCTCAGGAGCCTCTCGCGCAAGAGCACATCGGTGGGCAAGAGTTGATGGAGGGGACTGTGGTGCCTGCAGCCATTCGCGACCGAGAATCGGCAATTCAGGCCGGGATCTTGATCGACGTGACGAAGACCGCCCTGGAACTCGGCATCACGTTCCCTGTCACGATCACCCGACCGCTCTGGGAAGTGGGAATTGTCACGAACCAATCACTCCCCGAAGAAGACCAAACCAGCAGGTTGCGCGACATTCTGATGGCCTTTCGTCTGCGCCTGGCCAGTCTGACGACGGTGTCGCCCCTGCTCGACTTTCCGGTTCTGCTGGCCTTACCGCCGAGCAGGGTGCCTCAGCCAGTGCCGTTGTTTGCCCTCATTCAACCGGACCCCACGCACCAGGCGAACGTGACGCTCTTGCTGCCAAACGAAGTGTCTTTGTCCATCACCTCGCTGAATTAGGCAGGATGCTGAACAAGTCCGCCAGCTTTGTTCTCGCATCGCTCAGAGACTCGACGTACCGCAAGGGTACGCCTGGCATCTTCGCTCGCTGCGGCCGCGCTGGACGGCCTTTTTGAGCATCCTGCAGGCTCATCGGCCATCCTCGAGAACATTCCCTTCGCCGAACCCTCCCAGGGCAAATGGGGTTCCCCTTCAACCAACTATGCCAAATCGCTTCTGAAGAAAAGCGCGTTCCTCCGCCTCAGTTCTAATCATTCCATCAATGCGCGCTTCCAATAATTTCCCCAAGATAGTCTTGTACTGCGGCCCTGGCTTCAAGCCCATATCCTGAAGATCCCGCCCAGTCAGTGCCGCCTTGACAGTCTTGTTCTTCACATACGCCACAAGTTGTCGTTTCAGCAGACTCAATCGCACCCCGTGCTGCACGCTTAGCTGCTTCGCCAGAAGCAGCACGAGGGCCTCGTCTGAGAAATCTGCCAAGAGGCGATATACCTGCGATGGCCGTACTGTTCCTGTATTGGTAAGTCTCTTCAGCGCGCGATGGATCCGACGTCCTCCAGCACTCATGTTCTTGGCCTGCTCTCGTGAAAGCGCTAACCGCCGGATCATCGTGGCGACCACGACCGCGCTGGACTCTCTCGACATTGCCATGAGATAGACGATCGGCCTGTCGACCACAGAATCCTGAAATCGGCGCGCCCACCAGGCGAGCGCCTTGGGAACGGCAGTAACCAATCGCTTCACCTTCGTCGGGTAGCACAGACGGCGATGGAGAAAGCGAAGCAACTTCAACTGCCCTAGCCGAGCAATCGCGCGCACCGGATCGTGCTCGGCGAACAGCAACAGGATTTCGTTCTGCAAT
>JBKJZK010000126.1:0-5793 GCA_046715215.1 Nitrospiraceae bacterium | reverse complement strand
TGCATCGGAATCCTGATGTGGTCGTCGCACTCTCCCAACACCCCGGGGCGAAGGCCTTCTCCTTCCCCTCCAAGTACCAGCGCGATCGGCCCGGTCATGTCGATGTCGGTATGGAGCTTCTCCGCCGAGGGGGTCACGCCGTAGACCCATAGGCCGGACACTTTGAGGTCCTGGATCAGACGAATCTGATTACCCACGCGCCCGACGGAGCTATGATCGAGCGCCCCGGCCGATACTTTCGCCACCACTGAAGTCAGGCCGACTGCACGGCGTTCCGGGATGAACACTCCATGGACACCCGCCGCTTCGGCCGTCCGCAGGACCGCTCCTAAGTTGTGCGGATCTTCGACCCCATCAAGGAGCACGAGAAAGGCCGGCTCGCCTCGTGTTTTCGCCCGCTCGAGAATCTGCTCCGTCGTGTCGTAGGATTTCGCGGCAATGAGAGCGATCACACCTTGGTGGTTTCCGTCCGGCACCAATCGATCGAAGGCGGGCGGAGGTTCGATGTGAACGGGGACGCGCTGCGCCTTTGCGAGCTGAGCGAGATCGGCAAATTGCCGATCGGTCCGCAGCAAAAGCAGACGCTGAAGCGGACGAGCGCCGGCGCGCAAGGCTTCGCGCACGGCGTGCAGCCCATAAATCAGTTCCGGCGGACTATCGCTTCCACCGGCTGGTGCCGTCGGGCTTGTCTTCGATGACGATGCCGTGGGAGGCGAGGGATTTCCTAATCTCATCTGCCTGTGCAAAGTTCTTCTTCTTTTTTGCATCGAGACGCTCCGCGATCAGTTGTTCAATCTGCCCTTCCGAGAGTTCAGTCTTCAGTGATACAGACGGAGAGAATTGTGGCTGCACGAGTCGCGGTTCACCGTCCGGTTGGGGGAACCGGACGGTCCGGAACGCGATGACGGGGTTGGCCGGCATTGACTGCCACTTATCCAACTGAAACAACCCCAGCACTTCGCCCAATGAACCAAACTCCTTTCTAGCAATCTTCCGGGCCTCTGTCGAAAGACCTTGGCCCAACAATTTATTAACGTCGCTTTTCATTCGCTGGAGTTCAGCAATGGCTACTGATGTATTGAAGTCATTGTCCATTGCCTCGCGGAACCCAGCCTTGCATCGCTCAATCGCTTCCACCAGCCTCTTGTCAGCCGTAGCTCTTTCTTCAGGCTCTTTCAGTCTCGTGAACAGATTGTAAAACCCATCCGTTGCATTCTTGGCTTCCAATAAACCTTGGTCAGAAAAATCCAGCGGGCTGCGGTAATGGGTCCCGAGCAGGAAATATCGCAACATCTCACCGGTTTCCGCCTCAGGCCATTGAGATTTCTCAAAAATTTCTCGAATCGTAAAGAAGTTCCCCAGGGACTTGGACATCTTCTCCAGGTTGATCTGCACGAAACCGTTGTGGACCCAGTACCGCGCAAACTCCTTGCCGGTGGCGCCACAGGACTGGGCGATTTCATTTTCGTGATGGGGGAAAATGAGATCCATCCCTCCGCCATGAATGTCGAAAGTCTCACCCAAATGGCACATCGACATGGCGGAACATTCGATGTGCCAGCCGGGACGCCCGGCCCCCCAGGGGCTCTCCCATGACGGCTCGCCTGGCTTGCTGCTCTTCCAGAGAGCGAAATCCATCGGATGGCGCTTTCGTTTATCCACCTCCACCCGCGCGCCTGCCTGTAGATCCTCGAGCTTGCGTTTCGAGAGGCGGCCATAGGCCGGGTATTTCTCGACCTGAAAATAGACATCTCCGTCCACTTGATAGGCGAGACCCTTCTGAATCAGCATACTGACCAGATCAATGATCTCGGCCATATGCTCGGTTGCTTTCGGCTCGTTCGTCGCCCGTCGAATTCCGAGCTTCCCCATATCCTGATGGTAGGCCTCGATGTACTTGGCGGTGATCGCGTCGCAGGATACGCCCCGTTCATTCGCCCGCTTGATGATCTTGTCATCTACGTCGGTGAAGTTCTTGACGAATTCAACTTGGTAGCCGCTGAACTCAAGATACCGCCTGATCACATCGAATACGAGCGCGCTGCGCGCATGGCCGATATGGCAGTAGTCGTAGACGGTCACGCCGCAGACATACATCCGCACGGTCTTTGGCTGGAGCGAGTGGAACGGCTCCTTCTTCCCTGTGAGGGTGTTGTAGATCGAGAGCATGGGCTGGTTACAACTCCGGAGTGATGCGGCGCCTCGGCCAATGGGACCAGAGAAAATAACCCACGGCGAGCGCCAGGCAGAGGCCTATCACGATGTCGAACTGATGGAAATAGTCCCTCAGATGCTCCCACTGCTCTCCCAGTTTCACGCCGACATAGGCGAGAAGATAACACCACGGCAATGCGCCGAGAAAGGTGAGGAGCATAAACCGATAAATATTCACTCTGGCGATGCCGGCCGGCAACGAGATGAAGGTCCGGACGACCGGAAGCATCCGGCTGAAAAATACGGCCGCATCGCCATATTTTGCAAACCATCGATCCGCCATCTCAATGTCTTTTTTCGACACCAACACATAGGGTCCGTATCGCTCGACGAAGGGCCGGCCGCCCCATACACCGGCGTAGTAGGCCACAATCGACCCCGCGACGTTCCCAATGGCGCCGGCCAATGTCACGCCCAGCATGGTGAACTGTCCCGTTGCCACGAGATATCCAGCAAAGGGCATGATGATTTCACTGGGCAATGGAATACAGGCGCTTTCAATAGCCATGGTGAGGAAAATGCCGGTGTAGCCGAATGTCGAGATCATCGACACGATAAACCGGCTGAGCTCTGTGATGATCGCTTCGATCAGATTGCCCATAGCACCCTAACTCCTCTGCTTGCCCGTCAGTTTCGACGATGCAGCTACCCGATGCGCATCTGGTCGACGCACCTTCTCCCACTTCCTGAATTGATCCAATGCCCCATGATGAGTCCTGTCGAGGTGAATGGGGGTGAGCGAAACCGCCCCTTGCGCAAGCGCCTCATAGTCGGCATCCTTGTTTCGGCTCCACGATATACGGGTCCCGGCAATCCAGTAGTAGGTTCGGCCATGCGGATCGATCTTTTCAATGATCGGATTATCGAAGCGCCTTCGACTGAGACAGGTGACTCGGACTCCGGTGATCGACTTGAACGGCCGATTCGGAATATTGAGATTCACGAGCGTTTCGTCCGGCAAACCTTCTTTCAGGATCAAACGAGCGATACGAACGGCGTACCGCGCCCCGGCATCGAAATAAAAATGTTCCTCTCCCTCCTGTGACACAGACATAGATGGGACGCCGAGGATCGTGCCTTCCATCGCTGCTGAGACCGTCCCGGAATACAACACGTCGTCGCCAAGGTTCACGCCTTTATTGATCCCTGACACGAGGAGATCGGGTGGTGCCGACATAAGTTTCAATATGGCCAGATTCACACAATCGACCGGCGTTCCGTTGACCGCGTAGATCCGTGTCCCGAGCTGATGCACTCGCAACGGTTTATGGAGCGTCACGGCATGCGCCACGGCAGTCCGTTCACGATCCGGCGCGACCACCCACACCTCGCCCACTCTCGACAAGGCCTTGGCGAGCGCCGTCAAACCAGGCGAGTGAATCCCATCATCGTTGGTGACCAAAATGCGCATGGGTCCGTCAGGAACAAAAAAAGCTGCCGGCGGCAGCTCTCTGTTTCAGTGCTGAGTGCTGAGAACCGAGTACCCGACTATCCTGTTCGTCTCAGTCCTCAGCACTATACGTTTTGGTCGGGGCGAGCCGATTTGAACGGCCGACCACTCGCACCCCAAGCGAGTACGCTACCGGGCTGCGCCACGCCCCGACACGCTCATTCAATTTCACCGTCTTCCGCATTGTCTCCCTGGAGGCGGCTGGAATGCAATCGGCTCGGAAAAGACGCAGCGGGACCGTCGTCAGTCAGAATGCGACTCCAAAACTTTGAGAATCGCCTGGAGATTCCCTCGCAGTTTCTGCGCGAGTTCTTTGGGGCGCACCCGTTGGTTTGCCACCCGGCCTCGCCTGGCCCAATATCGTTTGACACCTGCAAGCGTATGCCCTTCTTCATAGAGCATCCGCTTGATCTCCAATACCGTTTCGACTTCTCGCCTGACATAGAGCCGCTGATTCCCGCGGCTTTTCTTCGGCTTGAGAAACGGGAATTCCGACTCCCAGAATCGCAACACGTAAGCCGGCAGCTTGGCAATTTGGCTGACTTCGCCGATTTTATAAAAGACCTTGCTGCCCAGCCTGGGCTCGTTCCCCATGACCGGTCCTCGTGGTGGGATGAGTTAAGGTGATTGAACGCGGCTATGAATTGACGTATTTCTTAAACACTTGACTGGGACGAAAGGTCACCACACGACGAGGTGTGATTCCTATTTCTTCGCCGGTCCGAGGGTTCCGGCCCTTCCGTGCCCCTTTACTGCGTACCACAAAGTTTCCGAATCCGGCAATCTTGACCGACTCTCCCTTATGCAACACCGCTTTCAACATATTCAGCACGAGTTCGACGATATCCGCGGCTTCATTTTTCGAAATACCGACCTGCTTGTAGATTTCGTTCGCGATATCTGCCTTTCGCATGCTTTCCCCTCCGACACCCGCGCACACTTCCCGAATGATCTTCTGTGAACTACCTCCGAACGATTAGCAGTTTCGCTATAAGTTACGTGAGGTTATAAGACCTGTCAAGAAGAAAGATGCCGGACTGGATGTCTCATTCATTCGTCTTTGGCAAGCAACTTGTATTCGATGCTGTCTGCCAGCGCTTGCCAGCTCGCTTCCATGATGTTCTCAGACACGCCGACGGTGCCCCATTTATCCTTGTGATCGCCTGATTCGATCAACACCCGGACCTTGGACTCCGTCCCACGATTGGCCGAGAGCACTCGCACTTTGTAGTCGAGTAGTTTGACTTCTCGGAGCTGGGGATAGAACTTTTCCAACGCTCTTCGCAACGCATTGTCGAGCGCATTGACCGGACCGGCTCCAACTGCTGCCGCATGCTCCACCACTTCGCCGACCTTTACCATCACTGTGGCCTCCGACGAAGAGGCGCCATGATCTTGTTTTTTTTCGACAATTACCCGAAAACCCAGGAGTTGGAAGGATGGCCTGTGCGTCCCCATCGCTTTCCGCATGAGCAACTCAAAGGAGCCTTCCGCCGCCTCAAACTGGTAGCCCTCACTTTCACGATCCTTCAAGGTATCGATCAGTTCCTGCAACTTGGCGTGACCCTTGTCCAATTTTATTCCGTAGGCCTCGACCTTCTCCAGCAACCCACTCCGACCTGCCGCATCCGATACCAGCACACGCTGGCGGTTACCGACCAACCCCGGGATCACATGTTCATAGGTCGCGGGATTCTTGAGCACCGCATGGATATGGACCCCACCCTTGTGGGCAAACGCCGAATCTCCCACATAGGGCTGGTGCTTATTAGGCATGAGGTTCGCGATCTCGGTCACGAATCCCGAGACCCGCTTGAGATGGCTCAAACGATCCCTCAACACCGGACGTTTCATCTTCAGTTCAAGATTGGGAATAATCGAACAGAGATTGGCATTGCCGCACCGCTCACCGATTCCGTTAATGGTCCCTTGCACTTGCACCACACCCGTTTCGATCGCCACCAGTGAGTTTGCGACAGCCATTTCACAATCGTTGTGGGCATGAATCCCCAAGGGTACGGCACACTCCCGACGAACGACCTGGCAGATCTCTTTGATTTCCCAGGGCATTGACCCGCCATTGGTGTCGCAGAGTATTATCCGCTCAGCCCCGGCCGCGACGGCTTGAC
>JBKJZK010000125.1:0-2661 GCA_046715215.1 Nitrospiraceae bacterium | reverse complement strand
GAACTGGTGCTCACGTCAAACGGGAAACCGATCGCCATTCTTTCAGCTGTGTCTGAGGACACCCTGGAGGGTTCGCTCGTTGCCCTCAGACAGGCCAGAGCGATTGCCGCTGTTGAAGCCATGCAGTCTCACTCCGTGGCGGTAGGAACCGACAAGCTGTCCTTTGAAGAGATCAACTCGGAGATTGCGGCGACTCGGAAAGCTCGGCGACGGTGAGAGTCGTCGTAGACACGAATGTCCTCGTCGCAGGCCTGCTGTCTCCCTTCGGACGACCCGGCGAAGTGGTCCGTATGATCGCTGCCGGGGGCTTGTCTCTCCTCTATGACGCCCGAATCATGGCGGAGTATATCCAGGTTCTGAAGCGTCCGAAGTTTTCCTTTAGCCCGGAGCACATTGAGGCGCTGCTGAATCATGTGAAAGCCGTAGGCATCATTGTCGCTTCTGATCCCTTATCCGTTCGTCTGCCGGACGAGGAGGATGAAGCGTTCCTCGAAGTCGCTCTGGCCGGGCGTGCCGAATGCCTCATTACCGGCAACTTGAAACACTTTCCGTCGGCGGCATGGCAGGGCATGCGGGTTCTTACGCCCGCAGAGTTTCTGGACTTCTACCGACAGCGCACACAGCCAAAGACTCGTCCACGTTGAAAGGATTGCAGAGTCGGGTTGGCGCTAGGTCTTCAGCGCAACCTGCCGGTGATCACGGCCGATAGAAGATGGTCTTCCCTGAAGCTCACCATCGGCATAACAGTCGGGCTGAAAAGGACAAGATAAAGGCTGAGGTTACGGATGAGGCTGCACGCCGCTTGACGCACGGACAAGTTTGTCCTCGACTGCTCGCACGAACGCCTCCGTGACCTTGGAATCTGAGATCGACACGGGTGGAGCTTTTTGAGCCATTTCGGAGGTGATCGCTTCACGCATCTGCTCTTGCTCTTCTTGCGATCTGACTTGCTTCCAGCCCTTGCGTTCGATGCATTGGTTCATATCTGTAAAGACCTGGCTCACATATTCCGGATGCGCCGTCGGGTTTTGGCGATAGGCTCTCGCTGCAGGGCTCTGCTCCATCTCCATGGCACAGGCTTCCCGATCCTCCAGCAGACTATGCTGGCTGCCGGCGTTGTCGAACATCGGCTCGCCACATGCGCTCAGCGAAACCAGGACAAGCATGATGCTGATCGCTCTACTCAGAGCTAACACCGTATGACACACACTCCCCTCGTAATTGAATCTTCGGCGGTCACGGTAAATGATAAGTTCGGTCGTATTGGCATGGATTGCAAACTCCCCCCTCAATCAACGGCCACCGTCTTGCATACGGGAATGTCAAGAAAACCACAATCCCTGCAAATAGAATCCCCTCAATCGAGGGGATTCATAAGATAGTGGCGCGTGAAGCGTCTGTCTGGTTTATCTGGTCTATCTGGTTTGTTTAGTTCATCGAGTTGGTCTTGTTCAACCAAACAAACGAGACAAACCAAACAGACCAGAGCAACTCAGAAAATGGGCTCGTGTCTCATAGCACGACTGACCGTTGCCAGGAATCACAATGGGATCATTTTTGATTCAGATTGGATCTGTTTCATCACAGCCAAGACGCTCCAATGAGAGAAATGACTAACGCTGCCACGTACGATCACAACTCTTGAAAACATCATCTTGCCGGCTCAGCATACAACCTCTGGACAATCATAGTGTTATTGTGTTAGACCAACTCTGAATTCGATCATCTTCTTAACGATTCTCTCTGGTCTATTCATCGCAATTTTTAATGGGTAGCAACAGTATCGGAAAAATAGGAGGTGGCCCTATGAAGCAAATAACACTACTGAGGTGGGGTTTTATAATCGGGGCTCTCATCAGCCTGCCGCTTGTGGTGAGCGCAGAGGAAAATTCAACCGCGCCCTCATCGCTTGCGAAGGAAGTCAAAGGGCAACCTGCACAGGCCGGACAGGTAACGAGAACTCTCCTGTATCAGCCACCTCGTGGTCTCGGCGCCCCTTCGGCCGGGCGGCGGGTGGGAGGAGGGACTCGCGGGACAAACAAGTCGGTTCCGATTCTCTCCGTACTTGCACCAGGTCATACCGGCTTAACCGTACGTGAACAACCGGATCTCTATTGGTTTGCCTCCGCCGTAGTGACCGACCCAGTCGAATTGACCCTGACGCTTGAAAAAGGCGATACCCCGCTACTGGAAAAGCGATTGACGGTGCCCGCGAAGCCAGGAATACAGCGGGTGCGTCTCTCAGATTATGGGATAAAACTGATTCCTGGTGAGCGTTACACCTGGTCCATCGCTCTCGTCCTCGACCCTAAGCGTCGATCCAAAGACGTCATCGCGATGGGGGCCATTGAGCGAGTCGAACGTGCCGACATAAATCTGGCAGCGGCCCCCACGACCGATGCCTTTTATCGATTCGCGGCAGATGGGCTGTGGTATGACGCCGTGATGGTCATTTCTGAGCTGATCGAGAAGGCGCCGGTCGATCTGGCTTTGCGAAAGCACAGGGCCGAATTGTTGGAACAGGTCGACTTACCCGAGGTCGGAAACTTTGATCTCGCTACTCAGGATGGAAAGGCCGGGTGAGGACTGGAAGAGGCAATCATCAGCGGAGCTAGTCCGCATTATTCATGAACACTTCTGCCGCAATCGCGGATCGGCTGC
>JBKJZK010000124.1:0-6457 GCA_046715215.1 Nitrospiraceae bacterium | reverse complement strand
AACGGCTCCCGAACCCCCTCTTGCCCGTCCACCATGAATTCACGAGGCAGCACATGAAGAATCCGTCGTTCATGGGGGATGACCGCCAGAGTCCGCGCGCTCTCGATTGCACGCTGGATGTCTTCCCGCGTGACTTCTGCCTTTTTGAGCGCCACGATCCCCTTGCAGTTCTCCGCGGAGATGTGGCTGCCGGCGATGCCGGTATAGACGGAATTGATCTGGACCGCAGCCATCAGCTCGGCTTCCTCGACCGCCTTCTTGATCGATTCGACAGTACTCTCGATATCGACCACGACGCCTTTGCGGAGACCTCGCGACGGGCTGGATCCGACCCCGATGATGTTGAGGGCCCCCTCATCGGTGACTTCCGACACTATGGCGCAGATCTTCGTAGTCCCGATATCCAACCCCACGAGAATTTGATCACGCTTCGGCACAGCCCTCACACCCTTTCCCGGACAATGACACGGTTGTCGTACCGCAGATCGATCTCGCTCACCGTGCGTTTCCGACTATCAAATAAGGCAGTTCTGAATGACGGATTCACCTTCCGGAACCGCTCCCACTGATCAACCAGGGAATCGTCACCAAACTGGAATCGCACCCCATTGGCTGACGCCACCACATTCGAGGTATTCGTGAGATCGACTTCAACCCGCCCGTCGAGGGTATTGGCGATAAGTTTGGCCAGCGCGACCCCGGACTGAACCGCGTTGCGAAGGCCTGCCTCGCCGCGCTGAAGGGACTGAGGATCCAGCCCGATCAACAATGGCAGCGTCTGGTCATCCTGCCTGCCCAACTTGGCAAGGAGGTATCCGTTCTCATCGCTCAACCAATGGTCCGCGCCCGTCCGAATAACGGCAGCCGGCATGCGTTCCAATACGGTGACATGCAGCAGATGCAGTGGCCTGCGTTCGACCGTCGCCTCCTTGATCCAGGCATGCGTCCGCACTCGCTCGGCAAGATACGCCGTGCTGACTTGATGGAGCCCCATCCCGGGCTTCAAGACGAGCCGCGCCAACACTTCCGGCTTCGTCACATGGTGAAGACCCTCAACCTCTATCTCCCGAATTTCCAGCCAGCCCTGCAGAACCGGCCCCATTTCGCGCGTGACCATGGTCAGCCCCCAAGCCAACACCGCAAGACCGACGATCCATTTCCCCACGCGCAGCGTACGTCGCCACCGCGACACGAGTCTCTCCCGACGCGCCTGTTGCCGCTGATCCGAGACCTGACTGGCACGCATGCCCTTCCATTGGTTCAGCCGAGGGCCGATGGCAGGCACCGTTCGCTTCCGTAAAAACACCTTCATGGCATACTCCCTTCCCCTGACGGGCGGTCGCGGCGGGCTGCGCGAACGAGGGCGGACTCGAGAATCCGTTCGGTCAGCTCGTCATAGTCAATCCCTGCCCGCGCCGCCGCCATCGGCAGCAAACTCGTTTCGGTCATGCCCGGCGCCGTATTAATCTCCAACACAACAGGACGGCCACGTGGGGTGATACGGAAATCGACCCGGGCCGCACCTTCACAACCCAGCACCTCATAGGTGCGCAGCGCCAACGTTCGAATCTGCAGGGTCACCGCCTCGGTCAAGGGCGCAGGACATAGATATTGCGTGGTCTTCTTTTCATATTTCGCCGCAAAGTCATAAAAGCCACCCGGCGCAATGATTTCTACGGCAGGGAGCACCAATGGACCAGCATCGCGCCTCCCAATGATCGACACCGTGACCTCATGTCCCGGAATGTAGGCCTCAACCATCGCATCCACGTCGTAGCGATGGGCCAAGGCAAGGGCGTCACGCCACTGCGCCGGCTTCCGCACGATGGTGACGCCGATCGTGGATCCTTGCGACGCAGGTTTCACCACGACGGGCCAGCGCAATTTCGCTGCCCGCATCACCGTGGCGCGTGAGACCTTCTCCCCGCGCTTCACGACCGCGCCTGCCGGCACAGGAATGAGCGCAGAGACCAAGAGAGTTTTTGCGGTGACCTTATGCATGCCGATCGCACTGGCCTGGATGCCGGATCCGGTGTAGGGAATTCCCAGGGTTTCCAGGAATCCTTGAATCGCGCCATCTTCACCGCCTGGTCCGTGCAACGCGAGAAACACCAGGTCAATCTTCTGGTCGTGCAAATCCTGAGAGAGCGTCGGTCCGACATCGATGGTCACTGCGTGATAGCCACGGCGGACCAGCGACCGATGCACCGCGGCGCCCGTCCGGATCGACACATCGCGCTCGGCCGATTGTCACCCCATCAGCACCCCGATGCGGGCGCGGGTCAGAAGGAGTCGCTCTGTCAGACGAGGCTCACTCATGCTGCTATGTTTTTCCTACGATTTTGAGTTCAAGATCTAACCGCACACCCGCCAGACGGCGAATAGTGCTGCGGACCTTTCCAATCAACGCCATCACGTCCGCCGCGCGCGCCTGACCCCGGTTCACCATGAAGTTGGCATGCTTCATCGATACTTCCGCATCGCCGACGCGTGCACCCTTGAGGCCGGCCGCCTCGATCAATCGGCCTGCGGAATCGCTCGAAGGGTTCTTGAATACACAACCCGCGCTCGGCATCGCGAGCGGTTGCGTGTCCCGTCGATAGCGGAGATAGTCCTTGACCACTCGCTCAATCTCCGATCGGACCCCCTGCTTCAACTGAACCCACACCCCCACGACGATGCCGCGTGGCAGCAAGGCCCGGCGATACTCGAACCTCACCTGGGCTGCTTCCACGTCCACGACCTGGCCTTTCATGTTCACCATGCGAACGGCCTTGACCGAATCCTTCATTTCTCCGAGCTTCGTCCCAGCATTCATCACCACACAGCCGGCCACAGTCCCGGGAATTCCCGCCGCCCATTCCAATCCCGCAAGGGAGTGGCGGATGGCGTACCCGATCAACGTCGGCATCCCGACTCCCCCTTCGGCATAGAGAACGGACCCCGGTGCGTCTTTGATCGCCCGCAACCGCGCCAGGCTGACCACGATGCCGCGGATACCCCCATCCCGGATGAGCAGATTCGTCCCACCCAGGACGAACAACGGAATCTTGCGTGCGCGCGCCTGCTGGACCACTAGACAGACATCCTCAATATCAGCCGGTTCAACCACGACATCTGCCGGCCCTCCGATCTTGAACGAGGTGTACTCTCGCAACGGAGCCTGGAAGGACACGGATCCCTGAAGGCCCGCCACTGCAGCCCGCACATCTGCCTGTGTGAATCGCGCATGCACTCTCGCCGCTGGCGTGACACGCCGGTCTCCTCGCTTCATAGCATCATGCGGTGGGGGTCAATCGGGCTAACAGTCCAGGCCCTGCCTTCCAAATATCCCCCGCCCCTAACGTGATGACGAGATCCCCCGATTTCAGATGGGGCAGTACCTGATCCACCAACCTATCTTTTTGCTCTACAAAGGTCACAGACGGATGGCCGGCTGCGCGAACAGTGTCCGCCAGTTTAGCTCCGGACACCCCGGGAATCGGCTGCTCGCCTGCCGCATAGATTTCCGTCAAGAACAATACGTCTGATTGGTCGAACGCCTTCGCAAAATCTTCCAACAAGTCTCGCGTCCTGGTATAGCGATGCGGCTGAAACAGCACCACCAGCCGCCGGTCCCCCCAGCCTTGCTTCGCTGCGGCCAGGGTGGCCTTGATCTCAGTCGGATGATGCCCATAATCGTCCACGACCATGATCCCATTGGCTTCCCCTCGCAGATGAAAGCGACGCTCTACCCCAGCATAGGCCGCCAGCGCTTTCCTGATGAGGTCCACCGGCACATCCAATTCGATCCCGATCGCAATCGCCACGAGCGCGTTGGAGACATTGTGTCGGCCAGGCACCGCCAGGCGGAACGGGCCCAAATTGCGCCCACGGTACTGCCCACGAAACTCGGCGCCCCATTGGTTCAAGCTGATCTCTGTCGCAAAAAAGTCCGGCGTGACTCCCGCACACTCACTGAGTCCGTAGGTCTGATAGCGCTTCACGATGTTAGGGAAGAGCGCCCTGAGCCGATCATCGTCGGCACACAACACGGCCAACCCATAGAACGGCACCTTATTGATAAACTCGAGAAAGCACTCGTTGATGCGCTCCATGCTGCCGTAGTGATCGAGATGTTCCCGATCGAGATTCGTGACCGCGACAATGGTTGGAGACAGACGGAGAAACGACCCGTCGCTCTCATCGGCTTCCGCCACGAGGAGATCGCCTCGACCAAGGCGGGCATGACTCCCTAGCGCATTCACTTTGCCCCCGATCACCATCGTGGGATCCAACCCGCCCTGCGCCAGCACGTTGGCCACCATCGACGTCGTTGTGGTTTTCCCGTGAGCGCCGGCAATGGCGACCCCGAATTTCAGTCGCATCAACTCCGCTAACATCTCGGCCCGAGGAATCACGGGAATCTGCTTCGCCTTGGCCGCCACGACCTCGGGATTCTGTGCCGACACGGCGGAGGAGATGACCACCACTTGGGCCTCCCCCACGTTCAACTCCTGATGGCCGACAAAGATGCGCCCGCCGAGTTCTTCCAATCTCCGTGTCGTATCGGAGGCCTGCAGGTCCGAGCCCGTCACTTTGTACCCCATCGTCAAGAGGACCTCGGCGATGCCACTCATGCCCGATCCCCCGATTCCGACTAAGTGAATCTGTTGCGTCTTGCGAAACATCGGCGCGCGCCTTACTCCACTAATCGGTGGATACGACTGCGACCCCTGTCCGCGTTGCCCAATCCCATTAGGCTCCTGCTGCTCCGACAGACCGGTTAACATCATGATGCCCCCCCATGAGCGCGTAGCATTCGCGGACAATTACCTCGGCTGCATCGATTCGCCGCAGCGATAGACTGGCCTCGCCCATCACCCGCAATCGCTCCGGATCCCTGAGAATGGTCGTCACCGTGCGGACCAACAGGGGTCCTGTGAGCACAGATTGCGGGAGCACCACCGCGGCCCCAGCTGCTTCCATCACCTTGGCGTTCCGCGTCTGGTGGTCATAGATGGCGGACGGCAGCGGAATGAGGATGCTCGGCTTCCCGCACGCCGTGAGTTCCGCCACCGTCATGGCGCCGGCTCTCGCCACGACCAGATCCGCCTCTCCTAGTGCCCCAGGCATGTCATAGAGAAACGGCGTGACGTATGACTCGATGCCGGCGCGACGATAGGCCTCGGCCACTCGCCCATGGTCGGACTCGCCGGTCTGATGAGTCACAGTGAGATATGGCAGCTGCGTCATCAGATCCGGCAATCCTTCCATCACTGCTGTGTTCATCGCCTTCGCCCCCTGGCTCCCCCCGAAAATCAGCAGATGTGGCGGTCCCGATTTTTCCTGGCTCTGCTGCATGCCGTCCAGGAACGCCTTACGAATCGGGGTCCCCACCACGCGTACTTTGGAACGATTGAACGAGTCAGCTGCCGACTCGAATGCGAGAAAGACGCGCTGGGCGAATGGCCCCACCGCTTTGTTGGCCATGCCTGGTTTTGCATTCGGCTCAAGTATCACGCGCGCCACCCAGGTCAATGCTGCAGCAAGAAGCATCATTGGACTCGTATAGCCGCCGACCCCGATCACCAGATCCGGCCGTCTCGTTCGCAGGATCAGCAGGCACTGCCACAAACTGACCGGGATCGCACACAAGCCTGCCATCGCCCCGAACAGCCCCTTGCCCATCACCGGCTTGGCACTGATCAAAGCCAGGTCGAATCCCTCGTGGGCGAGCACGTTCGACTCAAGTCCACGCGCCGTCCCCACGAAGAGCACCTGGGTCCTGGGATCGCGCCGGAGAAACTCTCGCGCCAGCGCCACAGCCGGATAGAGATGCCCACCGGTTCCTCCTGCTGCCATGACGATCGTCATTCGTGATCCGACCCACCACGTCCACCGCGAGACCCGCCGGCATGCCGGTCGCGGGAAATACTGAGTAAGATCCCCACGCCGATCAGACTGACCACCAGCGACGATCCTCCGTAGCTGACGAACGGTAAGGTGAGCCCTTTCGTTGGCAAGAGCCCGGTCACTACCGCCGCATTCACCAATGCCTGACCGCCGATCAACAAGGTAATGCCCATGCCCAGATAGCGGCCAAACGGCACCCGCGCACGCGCAGCGATCTGAACTCCCCGCCAGACAAAAAATGCAAACAGCAGGGTCACAGTGGCGGTACCGATGAGCCCCAGCTCTTCGCCGACCAGCGCCATGACGAAATCTGTATGCGCCTCCGGGAGGAAATAGAGCTTCTGTTTGCCTTCGCCCAATCCCACCCCGAACGAACCGCCGCTGCCAAAGGCCAGGAAGGACTGTGTGATTTGGAACCCGGCGTCCGACGCATCTTTCCATGGAGCAAGAAACGTCATGAGCCGTTGGCGTCGATAGCTGGAACCAAGGACCAGCACCAGCACGACCGGAATCGCGCAGAGGCCTAAGGCCAAGAGATGGGAGATGCGCGCCCCAGCGAGAA
>JBKJZK010000123.1:0-1678 GCA_046715215.1 Nitrospiraceae bacterium | reverse complement strand
ACTGCATCAGGCAGAGGCTGAGCGTCTGTAACGTCATCCGATAGAACGCTCGCACCGGCGCCCACTGTTGCCGCGCAAAAGACCTGGTCGAAAGCCGGCCGTTCACGAGAACGGTCGGGACTCCGCGTCGGCGCAGGTGCCACAAAAGATTGGGCCAGAGTTCGGTCTCGACGAAAAGATAGAGGCAGGGTTGCAGTCGTTCGACGAAGCGGGAGACGACCCAAGGGAAATCGAGGGGCGCATAACAGTGGTCTGCCACGCCGGCCAACCGTTGCTCCACGGCTTCCCGTCCAGTCTCGGTCACCGTCGAGACCACCAGGCGGCACTCGGGATGACGACGATGCAGCTCAATGACGAGCGGTGTCATCGCCACCACTTCACCGAGAGAGACGGCGTGGACCCAGATCACTGGTCGGGCTGGTTTAGCTTGTCTGTCTGGTCTATCCGGTCGGTCTGGTTTGTCTAGTTGGTCCGGTAGCCGAGATGGACCTGAAAGACCAGATAGACTATTTCCCAATCCCAGCCGTTGAAGCAACCCGCGACGGCACCGTCGCTTGGCCAGCAGGATCGCCACAATGACCGGCGAAACGCCCAGCAACAGGATATTGTAGAAGAGACGCCACATGGCTTTGCGCGTTAGGCATAAGACGTAAAACGTGAAACGACGCGTCTGGATCCCTTACCCTCAATGTTTAACGCTTCACGTTTCACGTTTCACGGCGTCATCCGCTTGATCCGTCAGTCGATTCAGGACGGTCTCAAGCTCCAGGCATGCCGCCTCCAACGCCTGTTCATCAGAATCTCGCGGAATCCAGATGGGGGTGCCCCACAGATAGAGACCTCGAGACCATGGATACGGGACCATGAACCGATCCCAGCTCGCGAAGAGTTTTTTTTTGAGCAGCCAAAAGCCAGCGGCACAATCGGAAGCCCGGTCGCTTTCGCCAGCTGAACCACCCCGAGTTTCGCCACCTGGCGAGGCCCCTTGGGTCCATCGGGAGTCACCACAAGATCAGCACCGGATCTCCCGAGGCGGATCAACTCCCGTAAGGCAAGCGCCCCACCCCTGGTACTCGATCCACGGACCGCCCAATGCCCGAATCGAGAGATGATGCGCGCGATGATCTCACCATCCTGATGCTGGCTGATCAACACGTTGGCCCCTGTTCCACGATAGCCTGTTGGGATCATAAGCTGCTGCGCGTGCCAAAATGCGAGGATGATATGGCAGCCCTGACGATACAACGCATCGACCTGCTCATGGCCCTGCGAATCCATCTGCATCGACCGCCCCAGCCCTCGAATAACCGCAGCCCCGATCGGAGGGAGCACAGCGAGCTTCAGCCACTTCTCGATTCGCTTCTTCACACGTTCTCCAGTCCGACGCTCATCACTCATCACCGATCACACACCACAGTAATCTACGCATCGGCCACATCCTGGAACTGCATTGCATGGAGCCGCTGGTACTGACCCCCGCGCCGAAGCAACTCGTCGTGCGTCCCCACTTCGACGATCGAGCCTCGAGCCAGGACCATGATCCGATCGGCTCGTTGAATCGTGGTCAACCGATGGGCAATGACGACGGTCGTTCGATTTTTCATCAAATTGGCGAGGGCCAGCTGGACGACCCGTTCGGACTCGGTGTCCAACGCCGACGTCGCTTCATCGAGAATGA
>JBKJZK010000122.1:0-8756 GCA_046715215.1 Nitrospiraceae bacterium | reverse complement strand
GACGTTTGGATCATTGCACCTCGCAGCCTATACCCATATGGCCTTGATCGGGTTTATCTTTCAGACCGTCTTTGGGGTCTTGTCCCATGGCATTCCCGAGATATTGGCGACCAGCCGAATCGCGAACCGGAAAAAACAGGGGCCCTATCGAAACCTACTCGCAGCCATCATGGTCCGGTGGCGAGCCGTTCAGTTGACTGGATTGAGTTTGGGGACGATGGGCTTCGGCGTACTTGCTGCGATGACCTGGAACTTCCCGCTCAGTTCGCTCTCCATTCAGATCGCGACCTGGGTCACCGTCGGCCTGCTCCTTGGCAGCTTGACCATCTTTACTGCCAAACTCGCATGGGCCTTGGGGGTTCGTCCTCCGGAATAATTGACAACAGGAAACGATCTTATGGAAGAAGCCCTGACCTTTCATGATCGCCGTGGTCATAGCATTGCCGCAATACTAAGCGCGCCCGACGAACCAACGAGGCGTCTCGCCGTGCTGTGCCATGGATTTCTCTCCGGCAAGAACAGTACGACCAACAGGACCTTGACCGGCCTCCTCAATGAACGAGGCCTGGCGACCTTTCGGTTCGACTTTTTTGGTCAAGGAGACAGTGACGGACCGTTCGAAGAGATCACGACTACCCTGGCCGTGCATCAAACCCAAACCGCACTGGATCTGGTGACCGCCAGGGGATATGACCGAATCGGGCTCGTCGGCTCAAGCTTTGGAGGGCTCGTCGCCATCCTTACGGCAGCTCAGCGTCGCGACATCGCCTGTTTGGCTCTCAAATGTCCTGTGGTGGATTTTGCAGAAGAGCTTCGCTTAACATTCGGGCCAGAAGAGTTGGCACGGTGGCAAGCCACGGACACGATTCCGAACATCCTGGGAGGGCCCGATCGGGTCCGTTTGCGGTATGACTTTTACGAAGACTGCCTCAGACAGACCGCCTATGGACCGGCTGAACGAATCACCGTGCCCACACTGATTGTCCAGGGTGAGCAGGATGAATGTGTCCCCCTCCATCAAAGCCGGCGATTGCGTGACGCGCTGGGAGGCCCGAAGAGGCTGGATCTCCTGCCAGGCGCCGATCACCAATTCACTCGGGGAGAAGATTTTCACCAGATGACCACTTCGATCAGCGATTGGCTCTTCACCCATCTCCCGACCGAGACCTAGCAGGATGCTCAAAAATTCGGCCAGCGGCCACAGACCATGGCGCGTGAAGCGCGAGGACCGGCTGGTCTCTCTTGTTTGTTTGATCTGTTTGGTTTGTTTGGTTGAACCAGACTGACCAGATGAACTAGATCAACCTTCATCCGTCTCGCCAGTCTCGCTCGGCAATTTCGTTTTTCTCCAGACGCGAGTCCGCTTGCCGCTCACTGCAGGAAGAGTTCTCGTAGCTTCATGATTGATTCACGAATGACGAAGAGCACACCCTCCGGAGTAAATTGATATTTTTCTGGCGCACCACGCGCTTCTACGACACAATGCAAAAGTGTCACAGACAGACGTCCGTACACACACGTGGCGTAGTCGTTTCCACCTGAGTGAGTATTGTATGGGCTGCCAGGAATGATTCCCGTGACAGACATCGCGACGCGCCGGTTCCAGCTCGCCGTCCTTGCGGCAATACTATTCCAGGGCCTGCAATCAGTGGCGATGCCCTCGATCATCTCGGCTGCAGAACAAGAGCTACCACGCCGCCATAGCTTTATTCACCAGTCAGTTGTTTAATCCGCTGCTCTGCCTGCCACGACTCTAGGGACTATCCTCCAACCTCCCAGCGCTGAGCCGACTCGCATCACGGACCAGATCGGACCACCTAAAAATTCCGGCTCTCTACCAACCATGCCATTAATGCATCATCGGACATTGACCAAGCGTCCGGCCATTGCCTCGACAACCGCTCCTGCGACTTCATCCCAAACACCCCGTGCAGCACTGACATCGGGCACCACAGCCGGGCAGGTCACGCAGACGACAGCCGATACCGCCAAAGGCACAACCTCCACGGCAACGGCGCCCATCACGAAGTCGACGCCTGCGCCGCTTCCTGGAGTGACCTCGACTGGCTCTGCTGCGGTCGCTCCGACCGCTCCCTCTCCGTTCGCCGGCGCAGCAGGCGTTCGCCCTGTGGCTTCAGCAGGAAGCGGTTCAGTCCCCTCCTCTAGCGGTTCGCGATCAGCGTTGAACTTGCTTCAGAACTCTTCGATCTCGCGCTTATTGCAACCCTCGACTCCTGGGGTTATCACACCTCCGTCACCCCCACCGCGGTCAACTCCTCCATCGACACCGCCTCCTCCGAGCCCATCGGCAGCGAACGTGACACTCACATGGGCGGCGAATGGGGAACCTGATCTGGCCGGCTACAAAGTCTACGTTGGCACGGCTTCCGGCACGTACAGTTTCCCTGGATCGGCCTTCGTGACAGGAGAAGTCACGAGCTACACCGTCTCCAACCTTCCAAAGGGCCAAACCTATTTCTTCGCGATTTCCGCCTACGACAGTGCCGGCAACGAAAGCGCGCTCTCGGCAGAAGTCAGCAAGAGCCTCTTCTAGCGGCTGCTGAAAACGGTCCCCAGCTTCGTTCTCACCTCGTCAACATCCTCAACGTAGCCCAGAGGCTACGCCTGCGGTGTTGCCATCGGCTGCGGCCTCGCCGGATGACCGTTTTGAGCAGCCGCGCTCGCACAGGATAATCAAATACACGATCCAATAAGGCCGCAGGGAATCAGGCGACTGAGGCGTACCGTTTCTCACCCGCCCACCCCGAGCTGCCAAGACAGCTATTTCACCGATGGATACGTCGCAAGGAGACGGACAGCTGAGAACAAAGCTGCCAGACAGTTTGAACAGCCGCCCTGGAAGTGAACTTACTCGCGAAGACTCGATAGCAGGATGGTCAAAACGATCATCCAGCAAGGCCGCAGGGAGTTTGAACGCCGAGGCGTACGCGGTTGGTACGTTGAGGCATTCAAACGACCGAGAACGAAGCTGGGGATCGTTTTCACCATTCCTGCCCTGCTCAATGGATGATTCCACTGACCACCCAATGCCGATTATCCGGCACATCGACGATCAATCGGCTCAGATTCATTTCCGCCAACTGCGCCGCCACTTCATCTTCGGTGAACGCCGCCAGCAGGGAACGGTAAAAATCACGCCGCAAAATCTCCGGCTCCTTTGCCGCGTAGCGATCCACGATGGCCTGCGCCTCTTCGGGTGAGTCCGGTCTGAGCAGATCCATCACGAGCACGGGGGAGCCTGGCGTTACCAGTTGCCGCAGCCGATACCAAAACTGCAATGGATTGGGCACATGATGCAACAGACTGTTGGAGACAGCGGCATCGACCGGTTCGACCAGCGAAACACCTTGAAAGCGCTCGCAGCGGAAGGTAATCCGGTCAGCCAAGCCTGCCTGCTTCACAGCCACGCCAGCCAGTCCAATCATCGGTTCCGACGCATCGACGCCGGTGATGCGACAAGAGGGCAGCGCCCGCGCGAACCGGACAGGTATGTCGCCAGGCCCACAGCCCAGGTCGAGGATGTGGCCCTCGGTGAACTCCGGAAAGTACTCGCGGAAACGATCGATAAATCCTTGGTTCTCCTTTTCGAAATCTGCCCGTGCATAGACAAGCGCCTGCTCAGGATCGTCCATCAATTCAGGTTCGAGTATGCGGTCCATTACATCAACCCCAAGAGCTTATGGGTAATGGCGTATAGCTGATAGCAGGCAAAGATCGAGACAGGACTCAGATGCATTGTTCTAGCCATACGCTCTATGCCATCAGCTCTTTACCACCACTTCATCTCCCGGTCTCACCGTGCCCTCATGCAGCACCTTCGCATAGAGCCGACTCCATCCTGGATTCTTTTTTTGGGAAATGCGCTTAATGTCTCTGTCCCGGAACCACTGGGCATTCTGATTACAGGGAGTCGTATAACTCATGATCTCGACCTGGACGTCAGGGCCAATCTGAAGTCGGTCACCTGGTTTCATCTTCTCCCACTCAAGCCCGGCGAGCGTAAGGTTCTCTCCGGAGGAACCGGCCTCGATCGAATGGCCCTCGTCCTGCAGCCGCTCAATCAGGTCTTGCGAGAACAGGCAGAGAGCCCGATCCAGGCCGCCGTGCACGTTGAGATTCCGTTGCCGGTCGCCCTCGACACCGGTTGTGGCGATGACGGCCTCCAGCACCGGACGTTTCGGCACACCCCCGCCTGACACATTAATCTGGTACACGTGGGGATAGGGTGGTCGTCCAGTTGCGGTCACGCACCTACTCCTTCGCAGGATTCTACCATCAGCAATTCCAACGCTACCCAGCCCTCTTGTTCTCGCCGTTGAGACAACATGGCGCCGACCTTGGAGAACGCCTCGACAATCTCTTGCTCTTGATCAAGCAGAATGCCGGACAGCAAGAGCCGTGCACCGTAGCTCACGTACTGCCCCAATTTATCGCACAGCAGCATCAGCGTCTGGCGATCGAGATTGGCGAGAACCAGGTCAGGCCGCAGCTCGCCTTGCCGGTCAACCTCCTCCAGCGTTCCGCACCTGAATTCGGGCTGTCCCCAAACCCGTTCTCTGTGGCATAGTCTCGTGCACAATCCACCGCAACAGGGTCGCATTCCACTCCGAGGGCCGAGGCCGCCCCAAGCCGCAGCGCCACCATCGCCAGAATGCCGCTCCCCGCCCCCACATCCAGCACGGACTCGCCGCCGTGAACGCGATCCTCAAGCCATTCCAATAACATCCGTGTCGTTGCATGATGATCCGTGCCGAATGCCTGCTTCGGATCGAGCACAATTTCAATATCCCGCGCCTGCAGCTCCACCGGCTCCCAACTCGGCCTGATCACAATCCGTCGGCCGATCCGAATCGGTCTGACCGACTGAGCCCACTGCCGATTCCAATCCTGATCGGGCAATTCCTCAACACGCATGTCGCTCTCGGTGAAGATACCCGGATCAAGTCCCTGCAAGGTCCTGATCAGGCGAGCATGTGCCTCCATGCTCCACTGTGATTTCGGCCAATAGAGATGGACAATCCCCTGTTCCTCCCATCCCCCTTGAATCACGGGATCAGCCAGGATTCCGAGCAACTCTGCCGCATCAACGGCAGTGCGAATCTGGACATCCATCCATCCCTCTGATTTCATGACGGGCTAGCCCACCTTATTCATGACGGTTCGTCGCGAAATCGCGCAGTCGCGTTGCGAGACGGGCATGCGGAGCCGCGAGGTACCGAGGCGTACTTGAACAGTACGTCGAGGGAGCGAGCGGTGAGCCTGCCCGCCGAAGGCTCGTCGCAGCGGCGAATCCGCGATTGCAGTAGAAGCGCTCATGAATAATGCGGGCCAGAGTTGACGCACTCTCCCCCTTGAAGTAAGGTCGGCGCTATGCTCCAGAAGCAGCCCGTGACGCCTATAACGAAAGTCCGTTCACTGACACGCCTGGTGGAGAAACTCGACCGCGTGATCGCCCTGGCCACTGCTTCTAGTTCCGCACTCACCCGCTGGCGTCTCATCCTGTTCATCGTCGGAGCAATCTGCACGGTAGCCCTCTACAAAATGGGATGGTATCAAGCCGGCAATGGGGCGCTCGCCGCCTTCGTCGCCCTATTTTTGATTGTGGCCGCCTATCATAACAGGCTCGAAAGTCGCGTGCACCGGCTTCGCCTCTGGAAGCAGATGAAGCTCGTACACCTGGCACGTCTCCGGCTGGATTGGGATCACATTCCCGCTCGTCCGTCGAGCGCTCCTGAGCACCATCCGTATGCCAAAGATCTGGACTTGGTCGGTCCCCACTCGCTCCTCCATCTGCTCGACACCACCGTCTCCTCGAACGGACAAGCGCGGTTGGTGTCGTGGCTCCTTGAGCAACCGCCGAGACCGGACCAGTGGCTTCTACGCCGTCGCCTCGTGCAGGAACTCATTCCTCGATCGCTGTTTCGCGATCGGCTGGGACTCGAAGCTCAGCTGATCGGAAAACAGGAAATCAACGGCCGACGACTGGAAGCCGTCCTGAATCATGCAGTCGGGTTCCCACATCTCACGACCGTCTTAGCGATTCAAACCCTGCTCGCCGCCACCACCATCGGGCTCGGGTTAGGTGCGCTGCCCGACTGGCTTCCGAATTATTGGATGTGGTCTTTCGCGGCCTATGCTTTGCTCTATTTCTGGACCGATCAGGGCGAAGAGTTATTGGAACATGCGGTGGGCGTACACTTCGAACTGGAGAAACTGGGAGCCGTGCTCGGGTTTGTCGAACGGCACGCTCGGCCTCGCCACACAGCGCTCGCCGGCCTATGGGAGCCCTTGCTCGCACCGGACGTCAATCCGCCCCAACTCGTCCGGCAAGCAGCCCGCACCCTGCATGCGATTAGCGTCAAAGCCCATCCGGTCATCCATCTGATCGCCAACACGTTCTGCCCCTGGGACTTGTGGTTCACCTATCGCCTCCAACGGATTCAGGCTCAGGTAACCGCCCACCTGCCGACCTGGATGGATCGACTGGCCGAGGTCGAGGCCGCCTCGGCGCTCGCCACGTTTGCCGCGCTCCATCCTTCGTATCGCTGGCCGGCCCCACTCACCGCCGATCCCCACCGGAACGGAGCGCAGGCCAGGCTATCGGCCAAAAACCTTGCCCACCCGCTGATTCCTGAAACCCACCGGGTCCCGAACGATCTTGCCCTCGAAACACTGGGAACCGTGCTCTTGGTGACCGGGTCCAACATGTCGGGGAAAAGCACCTTCTTGCGAACCCTGGGCATCAATCTGTGCCTCGCTCAGGCAGGCGCCCCGGTCTGCGCCAGTCTTTTCGAATGGACTTGGGTGCGCCTCGCCACCTGTATCCGCGTGGATGACTCACTCGAAGCGGGCCTGTCTTTTTTCTATGCGGAGGTGAAACGCCTCAAAAGCCTGCTCGACGCCACGACGGATCGATCCAGAGCACCGGTGGTCTTCCTGATCGATGAAATCTTCAAGGGCACCAACAATCGTGAACGGTTGATCGGGAGCCGGTCTTTCATTACCGCTCTCTCGCAAGGTAATGGCTTCGGCTTGGTGACGACTCACGATCTGGAATTGACGGATCTCGACAACACGGTGCCCGGATTGCGGAACACCCACTTTCAGGAAACGGTGGCAGCCGGCGCGCTGCAATTCGACTATAAACTAAGACCCGGTCCCTGCCCCACACCCAACGCGTTGCGGATTATGGAGTTGGAAGGATTGCCGGTGCCCAAAGGAGAGACGGACGAGAAGGTTAACGATCCTTGAGTACGAGAGCACCCCTATAGAAGAGATACATCCCGCCCATCTGGATCACGTGATAGAGATCATTGTGGTTGAAGTAGCGGTGAAACGCGATTCCGTTGACCTGAACGGCCGCCGCCAAGAAACTTACCAGTACTCCTCCGATCAGCCATGGAGCACACATCGCTCTACGGGTAACACCGGCATGAAGCTGTAATGCCAATATATTCAGATTTGTGAAGGCATAATCAGAGATGACATAGCGAAAGTCATCATGGGTCGCCATCCAGAACACATAAACAATCAGTTGAACATACGGAATCAGCATCGCGAACCGACGCACGGACGGCACGATGCACGCGCTGAGGGTGCCGGACAGCAGAAAGAAGCTCGCCAATCCGATGGCATAGGCGGTGAGCTTCCACAATTCCTGAAGGACAGGCTGGCTGAAAAGCGTCGAGAAGCCATGAAACGTACCGCCGGCGAGCGAAGCCAATCCGAAACAAGCAAATCCCGCAGCCCACGAGCATACACTCGCCTCCATAGCCCCCTTCCCCACTTTCCATAGCCGCCATGCGAAGAAGCCACACAGCACGACAAGAACATAGTCTGTCGCCATCGTGGTTGGTTCGGAGAAAGACATGTGAGGCTAGGATGGCCGCGACCAGTGTGTGAGTCTGTCCCTGTGGTACTGCCCAAAGGCGATGATGAAGCTCGCCAGGACCCAATGGAAAAAGATCGGAATCGTCCCGCCGAACCAGCGGGCTTCAGGATAGAGACTCATGCGGATGATGTAGCGAAGGATCATTGCAGCCAGATACACGTAGCCGAACCAGAGCACACCTCGGACGAACATAGGCCTAGCCTGCACGAAGTAGCCATCCCCTCGCGTAAAGTCCAAGCAGACCTTGGTATAGATCGCAATGATGAGAAGCTGCGTCGGAAGCAACCCACAACAACCAAACCAATCGGCGTGGCGGGTTGATCATAGGCGTTCGGCAAACATTGTCCTGTAATGTCGGTACCAGTCGCTCTGGAACCGTTCTTGCGGATCGTACCTCCGTTTCAATCGCAGAAAATCGGAAAACTGCGGATAGCAGGCCTCAACTTGCGCGCGAGTCGCCCACTTGTGATAGGTCAAAAAGTAGCTGCCGCCACGTTTCCTCGCCAGATCAATCAATCGGCGAAACGATGCCGCTGCCCGTTCGATGCCATCCGGTGTGTGAGACACGTGAAGATTCAAGACGGTGCAAGCCCATGGCTCCTTTGCCCAGGCAAGAAACGATTCGTCATCCCGTTCGATCAGGCGGATCGTGCCATATATGACTTCGACGTTGTGCTTCCGGAAATCCTCCCGCATGTCCGCAAAGAATGACGCCAGTTCCTGCCGAGGCACATAGAGCTCCGAAATCATTTCCGACCCGGGGATCCCAGATCGCATCTTGCTGTCGAGCAATTGATGATAGCCATTCGGGTAGTAACTCGTTTGATGCGTATCGGACCAATAG
>JBKJZK010000121.1:0-6439 GCA_046715215.1 Nitrospiraceae bacterium | reverse complement strand
CGTGAAGCGTATCTCGTGAAGCGTCGTTCGTTTCCGGATTCACTCGGACGTTTCACGTTTTACGTTTCACCTTTCACGAACGACAAGGACGGACTTTTTCAGCATCCCGCTAAATCTTTCTTGGCTTCCCTCGCTCGATCGGCTACCCTCCAGAGATACCAGGCGGCCGCGGTGCGATAGGGCTTCCAGCGCTCTCCGTATCGTAACACTTCTTTCGGCGTCGGCATGGTGCGAAGACCATAGGCGATGCGGAACCCGTTACGCACGCCGAAGTCGTCGACCGGCAGGACATCCTGTCGCCCCAGTCGGAAGATCAGCAGCATCTCGACCGTCCAACGGCCAATCCCACGGACCGCAATGAGCCGCTCAATGATCGCCTCGTCGTCGAGCTTCCTGACGATGGCGCCTGTCGGCACGATGCCATCGAGTGTCTTGGCAGCCAGATCGCGGAGCGCCGCAACCTTGGCTTGTGAAAAGCCTGCACCCCGAATCGCCTGCTCGTTCATCGCGAGCAGATCGTCCGGTCGAGGGAACCGTCTTGTCGGAAACAAGGCCACGAACCGGCGCAATATACTCTCCGCCGCTCTTTCGTGCAATTGTTGATAGGCAATCGATCGGGCCAACGATTCAAACGGCGACCGCTTCGATCGGGGAGTCAAGGTGAAGGGACCCACCTCCCGGATCAACCGGCGCATGACCGGATCCGTTTTGGACAGATGCCTGATTTCTGGTGCCTGTCGGTCCATCTGAAAACCCATTAGCCCGCATTATTCATGACGGTTCGTTGCGAAAGCGCGGAGCGCGCGCGACAAGCGCGAGGAGCGAGACTTGCGTGACGTATGAGCCCTGTCCCTACCTGTCGCGCCTTTCCCGCCAGTCTCGTCCATCTCGCTTGAGCCAGGCATCGGCGATTGCAGCAGAAGCGCTCATAAATAATGCGGGTTAGGCTGCCCCTACTAGTTTTCCTGGTTCAGAATGGCATCGGCCTCAATCTCGACCAACATATCCGGATCGATCAGCCGTTGCACTTCCACCATCGTCGTCGCAGGTTTGATGGTCCCGAACACTTCGCCATGGGCCCGGCCGATGTCCTCCCATTGATCAATGTTCACCACGTACATGCGCGTTCGGACTACATCGGCGAGCGAGGCGCCGGCCTGCTGGAGCGCCGTTTCAATCTTCTTCAACGTCTGAATCGTCTGTGCATAGGGATCCCCCTTGCCAACTAAGCCAGAAGGCGTCATGGCCGTCGAGCCGGATACGCATATCGAGGCACCAACTCGTACCGCTCGCGAATACCCAAGCTTGCCCTCCCAAGGACCACCAGTGGAAATATTCTGCCGCCCCATCCGCTTCCTCCTACATGAAAATGCCGCCGCCGGCGTGAATATTTTGGCCAGTCAACCGCCGCGCCTCTTCACTGACGACGAACGCCACCACATCGGCGATGTCTTTGGGTGCGCCAAGCCGCTTCAGCGGTGACATCTTATTTGAACAGAAGCGACGATTGCTCCCAAGTTGCTGAGTATACAAATTCTGTCAATGGCTTGCGGACTCTGGGCTGAGCTTCCCTCGCACGCAGACGGTCCGACAGCAAGGCAGGATCGCCCGGATAACCGACCGCCATCATGGCCACCGGCTCATAACCCTCTGGGATCGTACAATCCGTTCGCGCCTGATCGATTCGAAAGCCCGCCATCTGATGGACAACAAGCCCGAGCGCCGTGGCCTGGATGACGAGATTTTCTGCCGCCATGCCCGTGTCATGGAGCGCATGGCGATTCGGCGAGCCATCCTCGAACTCCAGTTTCGCCACGGACAGCAACAGCACCGGTGCACGATGCGCCCATTTCTGATTGCCTTCGACCAGGCAGTTGAACAGCCGATCATATTCAGTCGTATTCTCTTTCGTGGCGACCAGGAATCGCCAGGGCTGCTCGTTATTCGATGAGGGCGCCCACCGTGCCGCTTCGAAGAGACTCCGCAGCTTCTCCTGTTCAATAGGCCGATCGTCAAAGGCGCGTGGACTCCAACGCTGACGCAACAGGTCATGGATCGGGTACTGCGTGTCAGCCGGTTCCTCCATGATCACTATCCTTTGCTGTTGCCCTGAGGTCTGTCCATCTCGGGAAACCAGCCACCGCCAAGGGCCTTGTAGAGTTGTACGACCGAGACCAGATGCAGGCGACGTGAACTGGTCATGGCCAATTCGGCTGCAAACAGATTGCGCCGAGTCACAAGCACGTCGAGATAATTTGCCAGACCGCCTTTGTAGCGGAGTTCAGCCAGCTTCTCCGCCGACTGCAGCGCCGTGACCTGTTGTTGTTGCGCTTCGTTCTGCGTTCGCGCCGTACGGACGGCGATGAGCGCATCCTCGACCTCGCGGAAGGCGACGAGGATGCTCTGCTCATATTGCGCAAGCGCCTGCTTGGCTTGCGCCTCGGCCGCTTCTTGCTGAAACCCAAGCACCTGACTGTTCAGGAGCGGACCGATGAATCCGGCTCCCCCCACGCCGTAGAAGGCGGGATCGGAAAAAAATCTCGCCAACTGTGGACTGGCCGAACCGAGCAGGCCTGTGAGCGTGATTTTGGGAAACCGATCGGCCTTCGCCGCGCCGATGCGCGCCGTGGCGGCCGCGAGCTGTTGTTCGGTTTGCAGCAGGTCAGGCCTTCGCTGCAAGAGTTCAGAGGGCAACCCGGGCGGGACATCCGGAGGCATGATCTGTTCATGCAAGGACCGGCCGCGCGTAATGGCAAAAGGTTTGCGGCCGAGCAGCACGCTCAACTGGTTCTCTGCCTGAACCATCTGCCGTTCGAGTTCGGCCTCACGGGCCGCGGCGCCAGCCCTCTCCGCATCGAACTGGTCCATATCCAGGCGTGAACTCAGTCCCTGTTTCAGGCGGGCCCGCGAAATACGGACCGATTCCTCCCAAGATTGCAGCGTCCGCTTCGCAATATCGAGCTGTGCATCAAATTGGAGGAGATTGAAGTAGGCTTCACCGACCGCACTCACCAGTTGAATCGTCACCGCGCGGCGATTCTCTTCCTTCGACAACAGATCGGCGCGCGCCGCTTCGTTCGATCGACGAATGCGTCCCCAAATGTCGAGCTCCCATGACAGATTGCCTTGGAGGTAGTAGTTAAACGGGTTGGCGAACCCCGGAACGAGGAAGACGGTCTTGCGTCCGAACACCGGGGCATTGCCCGAAGCCGTAATGCCGGGCATAAAATCGGACCTCGCGATGAAGGCTCTGGCCTGAAACTCCTCGACCGTCGCGACTGCGTGCTGCAAATCCCTGTTCTCCACCAGTGCGACCTTGATCAAGGCCTGGAGCTGTTCATCTCGCAGTAGGTCCCACCACGGCAGGTTGGCCAGCGTCGGCGCATCGGTCGAACCCTCCGCCATCCGAAACGCGTCGGCCGTTTCCGTCTTAGGTCGCTCGTAGTCCGGCCCCATCGCACAGGACAGGAGGAGACACGACAATCCAATGGCCAGTATGGTACGCAAGTTAGGGGTCCTCCTCCAACGACAAGTGTGGGACGGCCGGTTGGCTATGCCCCGCGACCGGTTGCCGCCTGCCCTGGGTCAACTTGCGGATGAGCACATAGAACAGCGGCACGAAGAAGATCGCAAGGAACGTGGCCGCAAGCATCCCGCCCATGACCCCGGTCCCGATCGACTGACGGCTTGAGGCCCCCGCCCCCGTGGCCACGACCAATGGGACCATGCCGAAGATAAAGGCCATGGAGGTCATGATGATCGGCCGGAACCGCAGCCGGGCCGCCTCCAGCGCTGCTTCGATCAGCGGGCGTCCCGCTTCATAGCGGGTATTGGCAAACTCGACGATCAGAATCGCATTCTTAGCGGACAGGCCGATCAAGGTCACCAGTCCGATCTGGAAGAAAATATCGTTCTCGAAGCCGCGCACCCACACAGCGGTGAGTGCGCCAAAAATCGCAAAGGGGACGGCCAGGATCACCGCGAAGGGGACGACCCAGCTCTCGAACTGCGCCGCCAACACCAGGAACACCATCAGGAGGCCGACCGCAAAGACCTGGCCGGACTGGCCACCCACCCGCCGCTCCTGAAACGAAATGTTGCTGTAGTCGATCGCGTAGCCTTGCGGAACGAGCACCTCTTTGCCCACACGATCGAGCGCTTCGAGCGCCTGACCAGAACTGTAGCCAGGCGCGGCGCCACCCAGCACCAGGGCCGTGTTATATCCATTGAAGTGATTCACCGGATCCGGTCCACTCCGATACTCCGTCGTCACAACGGTATCGAGCGGAATCATATTGGTGCCCTGGGGGCTCCGAGCCCGCACATAGATCTTCGAAATATCCTGCGGGGTCGCCCGGTACTCCATCTCGGCCTCTGTCTGCACGTGATACACGCGACCGAACTTCACAAAATCGTTAATGTAGAAATTGCCGAAGTATGCCTGCAACGTATCGAAGATATCTGAAATCGGTATCCCAAGAGCCTTCGCCCGCTCCCGGTTCACATGGACATACAGCCGCGGCGAGGAGACACGGAAATTCGTCCCCACCCGGCCGATCGCCGGCTCCTTCTGCGCCCGTTCGACAAATTGCTGCGCGACCTCGGCGAATTTCTTGAAGTCGCCGCCGCTGGGGTCTTGCAACTGTGCGGAGAATCCCCCGACAGCTCCCACCCCACGGATTGCCGGCGCATTGAACGCCAAGAGCAGCGCTTCCGGAATTTTTGCGAACTCGCCATAGGCTGCGGCGACCATTGCTTTCGCGTGGTACTGCGGTTCACTGCGCTCATCCCAGAGTGTCAACGGCACGAACATTGTCGCCGAATTCGGCCCTCTGGTGCCAAAGACGAAGTTTTGGCCGGAGAGGGCATCGGTTGAATGCACCGCCGGGTTCGCCTGAAAAAACCGTTCAACCCGTTCGAGTACCGCATCGGTCCGCTGCTTCGACGCTCCGTCAGGCAGTTGCGCCACCACGATGAAATATCCCTGATCCTCTTCCGGGAGAAAGCTTTTCGGAAGCGTTTTAAAGAGACCGGTCGAGACCGCGAGGAGCACCCCGAACAGCAGCATGACCAACAACGGCCGCGCCATAAATGCGCCGACCACACCCATATAGCCCCGCTGTGTCCGACCGAACGTCCGGTCGAAGAAGGCCCAGAATCTGCCCCTCGCTTCATGCTGCGGAACGAGGACCATCGCGCAGAGTGCCGGGCTGAGGGTGAGCGCCACAAACCCGGACACGGTGACAGAGATCGCGATCGTGGCGGCGAATTGTTTGTACAGGGCTCCGGTGATCCCGCCGACAAAGCCAACGGGAACGAAGACGGACACCAGCACCAACACGATGGCGATGATCGGCGCAGTGACTTCGCTCATCGCCCGTTTGGCCGCGTCTCTGGCCGACAGACGATCTTCGCGCATGTGACGTTCGACGTTTTCCACGACCACGATCGCATCATCGACCACGATCCCGATGGCAAGGACCATCCCGAACAAGGTAATCGTATTGATCGAGAACCCCAATGCGTACAGTCCGATGAAGGTGCCGATCAGCGAGACCGGCACGGCGACCGTGGGAATGATGGTGGCGCGCCAGCTTTGGAGAAACAGATACACCACGAGGACGACTAGGATCATGGCCTCTGCCAAGGTCTTCACCACTTCTTTGATCGAAACTTCGATAAAGCGCGTGGTGTCGTAGGGAATGTCGTAGGACACACCGGGAGGAAAATTCTTGGTTAGTTCGTCCATCTGTGCGCGCGTGCGGCGCACCGTATCGAGGGCATTTGCCCCAGGAGACAAAAATGTCAGGATGAAGGTGGTGGGCTTGCTGTTCCAGCGCCCCTCAAGAGCATAGGACTGGGCGCCCAGTTCGATGCGCGCGACGTCCTTCAGCCGAACCGTGGAACCATCCGGCAGGGCCCGAACAATCAGCTCCTCGAAGTCCTTCACATCGGTCAACCGGCCCTTCGTGATGATAGGAATGGTCAACTCGGTGCCCTTCGGCGCCGGCTCCCGCCCAATGGTCCCGGCCGGATAATCCCGATTCTGCTCTCGGATGATGGCCGCTATGTCGCTCGGGATAAGGCCCAGCTTCGCCATGTGCAAGGGATTGAGTATGATCCGCATGCTGTAGTTCTGTTGACCGAACACCAGCGCATCCCCGACGCCTTTGACGCGCTTCAGATCGTCGACCAGCCGGAGCGTCGCATAGTTCGAGAGAAAGACGGCGTCGTGCCGAGGGTCGGTCGACTTCAGTACGATGACCGCGACGAGGTCCGGGGACACCTTCTTCACCGAGACACCCTGCCGGATCACTTCCGTCGGCAGCTGCGGCTCCGCGAGCTTTTCACGGTTCTGGGTTTGGACCTGGGCGATGTCCGGATCGGTGCCGATCTCGAACGTCAGTTTGATGGTCACATGCCCGTCATTACTGCTAGT
>JBKJZK010000120.1:0-3473 GCA_046715215.1 Nitrospiraceae bacterium | reverse complement strand
AGCCCGTCGACGAAGATGCGCTGCATGTGCTCGGTATCGTTCAACACCCGCGACATGATCTCGCCCGTCGGACGATTCTCGTAGAAGCTGATCGATAATCGCTGAAGCGCGGAAAACACCTGGACGTGCAGGTCATGCACGACTTGCTGCTCCAGTCCGTTATTCAACCGTATCCGCATCGACCCGCAGAGGTTTCGCAGGACATAGGCGGCACAGAGCCCGAGAAATACCCATGCCAGGAGCTGGGTCTGACCGGCCTGGATCACGTCGTCGATGATGACTTTGATCAGCCACGGAGGGATCAATTCAAACGCAGTCGCCAACCCTGCAAACAGGAACGTGCCGACCACCATTGAACGGTGTGGGCTGAGATACTGGAGCACTCTAAGCAGGGTTGTCACAAGCGCAGGATCTTCACGGCAAGTTAGTTAAATGGCGGGAACGGGATCGTGTCGCCAGTACTGATCGAATTCGGCGAGTTGCGTGAGCGTCGACATATCGGTCATCCGATCCAAAAACACCTTACAGATCAGATGATCCATCTCGTGCTGGATACAGACCGCATAGAGACCGGTCGCTTCGAAATCCATCGATTTGCCATCACGATCCAGCGCCTGGACTCTCACGACTGCCGGCCTCGTCACCTTTCCCCGCAACCCATCCACACTTAAACAGCCCTCCCAGTTTTCGACTTGCTGCGGACCATAGAAGACAATCTTGGGGTTGATATGGACGGTTTGGGGAAATCCATCATCTCCTTCACAACCCATCACGACCAATTGAATCGAGCGCGACACCTGGGGTGCGGCCAAGCCAATTCCTGGTTCATCCAGCATGGTCTCGAGCAGATCGTCGATGAATCGCTGCAGGTCTTTCGTGCGGATGTCGCGAGGGTCCACCTGGGCCGCAATCTGGCGCAAGACGGGATTACCGAGCTTTGCAATCGGGAGCATAGCCATGGACCGCACCTATAATCCTTCTATCGAGCACTATACAAGCAATGCGGGAGGGCGAACACACAAAATATAACACAGGGTTTTTCACCCTCGCAAGTCGCAGCATAGCCCTGCGAGATGGGGCAAGACGTGCGGTCACGCCCTGCTAGCGAGCACGCGCGGGCCGTTTCGGATCCAACATTTCGAAGCTATCCTTCTGGCCGCTCCACCATTCCAACCACTCGGTCGTCCACTCTTGACGGTCTTGGGTGGTCGACGTCTCCCAATCGTGAAACTCCGTTTCATGTCTGGTCAGAATCCAGAGTGACTGCACCGCTGAGAGTGCGACAAAACGTTCCTCATCGGCAATCATCCCGATCAGAACCGGTACCACCGCCTTCTCTCTGACATACCGAGCCTCGAACGCAGCGGCCTTCCGAATCGACGAATTCTGATCTTTAGCCATCACCTCGATCGCGTCCACAGCTTTGGCCGCGTCCAATCGAACGGCCACCCGCAAGGCATGTTCGCGCACCCGTGGGATCTCGTGCAGTTCCTCGGCTGCTGCGACGAGGGCCGGAACCGCCGAGGCCGCCTTCAACATCGAAATCGTTTCAATGACGTTATACCGAATGCGCGGACCCGCCATGGTCAAACCTTTGACCAGGACCGGCACGGATGGCTCGCCGAGATGCACGAATTCCCCCATCGCCCAAAACTCTTGCGCACCTTCCAGCAATGGCAGGAGGGCTTCCGCCCGCTGGACCTCTTTGGCCGTCAACGGTTTCGTATTCTGTGGGACGGATTCAGCCGACAGATCCTGTCCCTTCGGAGGCGCCTCGTAGGGCACCTGAACCGGGATGGCCCATTCTTTTTCTCTAGAAAGCTGTCCGACATTGCTTCTGGTGACAAAGCGAAAGAGGTGCGGCAAGATGCGAGGCTGCAGGCCCGGAAAAACCGGAGGTGTCTTCGCTGGAATGCATTGAGGATTTTTTCGGGCCGAGAACGACGCAGATGGCCACAGATTATTCGCCACAGTAGAACGGTCAATGTCGGGCAGGCTCCCAGGTGCAGCCCATAGGGTCTGAGCCATTCCCAACATCAGCGCCATCAGGACGATCACCCACCGACAGGAACATCGTCGCTGCATGGTCACCCCCTTTCTCCCCTTCGCCATTACTCGCATCGCGCCAATGGAAGCTTTCGTACAACACCGGCAAGCCGACCAAAATGAAGCTCCGCGCAGCAAGCAGCGGGGTATCCTGCGAAGGAGAACCAACAACGCTGCCTGTCCGCATTCCTCCCAGCACGACTCGTGCGCGGGTACTGACCAAGATATTACCGATCGCGCCGACATCCTGTCAAAACTCCGGGAGAAACCGGACGACGAGATCGAACACCCGTTCTCCTTTATACACCTGGGTCACGGCCTGACCTCCGACGGCGGCCTGCACCACGGCATTCACACCCGCCTATTGCAGCCCATAGCGCGCGTCTCACGATCGACCTGAATCAACAGATTCGGCGGCCCCAGGATGCGGAAGATCCCCGATCTTTAACGCCTTTGATCTGAAGCGTATTTCGTATTTAGTTTCAGATCAGACCCACCGAAGGAAGGAGCGACGAGTTAGGAAACGTACGCAGTGGGTGGACTCGCGAGGAGGGATCGACGGCAGGAGATCCCCAGGTTCAGAGGTCGAGTCCTGGTTTGGAATTGGAGTCGCGGAGATGCTTGCGGACCCTGACTTGCTCGTGATGCTTGCGCAGCAACTGACGCCGAATGACGTCGCGATCTTCGGCCACGATGCGCACCAATCGATCGACATCCTCCGCATGCTCGCGGACCAATTCGGATAACGTTGCCATTTGGCTTTCAAGATGTTCTAACCGCCGGAGCGCATCTGTACTGCGATCCGCTGCCCGCATCTGGACCGGCCTTTGTTTCACGAGCGACGTGACCAGTACATCCCGCTTCATGCTCACTCCTTTGCTCGAATACTCACGAATACTTTCAGGCTGTCTCGCCTAGTATCGTCTCAGATCTTCGCGATGTCAACGAGTCTGCTTTCTTTCTATTTCCTCAACGTCCTGCTACAATTCGCCGCAATGCTGAACATGTTCACCATGGTGCTGGCGGGCGGGAAGGGCGAACGTCTCCAGCCCCTCACAGAACATCGGGCCAAGCCGGCGGTTCCCTTTGGCGGGAAATATCGTATTATCGATTTTACGCTCAGCAATTGCCTCAACTCCGGGCTTCGAAGAGTCGCGGTCCTCATCCAGTACAAATCCCACTCGCGCGACCGTCACATCCGCACAGGCTGGAACATCCTCATCGCAGAACTCTGCGAATACAAGGCCTCGATTCCACCGCAGCAGCGTATCAGCGAGGAATGGTACCAAGGGACCGCCGACGCGGTCTATCAAAACCTGTTTCTGCTCGACACCGAACAAGCGGATTATGTGCTCATTCTGGCCGGCGACCATATCTACAAGATGAACTATATGGAGATGTTCCATTGGTTGATCGCCAAAGGCGCC
>JBKJZK010000119.1:0-2783 GCA_046715215.1 Nitrospiraceae bacterium | reverse complement strand
CGACGAGCAAGCTCTGGTTTCGCGTGTCTCGCTTTTCCCGCTACTCTCGCCAGTCTCGCGGAGTTTCCTGTTACGCGAATGCCGTTAACTTTTGTTTGACCTCTTCCAGTTCAGCCGAGAGCGTTTCACACCGGGCAGTGAGCCGCACAAGATCCTTTGTCCACCCGTCGTATTCCATTTGTAGAATGCTCCACTTGGTGGATTCATCTTTGTAGAGTGCGGGGTCGGCCAGTTCGAGATCCCGCGTTTTGATCTTGGTCTCACAGTCGGCAATCTCGGCTTCGGCCCGCGCAACCTGCTTTTCTAGACGGGCCTGGGTCTTGTTCAAATCGCGGCGATCTCCGGCTGAGGGCTTGGACGGGGCTTGCGAAGCCATGGCCCTGGTCGGCCCGACGGCCTTCCCGCGATCCACTCCTTTCAGGTCGTCACTCGTTTCCTTGATGGATTCGACTTCCTGCGCTTTCTTCCACAAGTAATACTCATAGTCGCCGGAGAAGCTTCGGGCCTTGCCCTCTTCGATTTCAATGACGCGCGTGCAGACTCTGGTCAGAAAGGTGGGGTCGTGGGAAATAAACACGATCGTGCCGGGGAAGTCTGAGAGCGCATCGGTGAGCATCTCGACCGAAGCCGGGTCGAGATGGTTGGTCGGCTCGTCGAGTAATAAGGTATTGGCTGGTTCGACCAGCATCCGTGCGAGCGCGACGCGATTGCGTTCCCCTCCGCTCAGCGCCTTGATCGGTTTCTTTTGATCGTCACCGGTGAATAGAAAGGCGCCGGCAATCCCGCGGAGGAAGTTCGTTTCCGCTTGGCTGGACACCTCGGAGAGGGATTCGAGAATGGTATGTTCAGGGTTCAATGTCTCTGCCTGGTGTTGGGCAAAGTAGTGCAGCGTGACACCATGGCCGACTGACCTGGCGCCCTTGTCAGGCTCCAGCGCTCCCGCCAGCATCTTGAGCAGTGTACTTTTCCCGGCGCCGTTTTCTCCCACCAGCGAGACACGCTGGCCCCGTTCGATCGAGCAATCGACTCGCTCATACACTACCTTTTCCCCGTAGCGCTTTGCCGCGCCCTGGAGTTCCAGGACCTGCCGGCCGCTCGCTGCTGGGAGGGGAAATTTGAACTTCACCCGCTTGGGATCGCGCTTAATCTCAATCATCTTGACCTTCTCAAGCTGCTTGATGCGCGATTGGACCTGGCTGGCTTTGTTCGCTTGGTAGCGGAATCGATCCACAAATGTTTGGACCCGCGCGACCTCTTTCGCCTGCCGCCCGGCGGCAGCCTCACGCTGAGCATCCCGCTCTGCGCGGATCTTTATGAACGAGGTATAGTTGCCCCGATATTCTTCGATCTTATGGTGCCGGAGATCCCAGATATGGGTGACGACACGATCGAGAAACGCCGTGTCGTGGCTGATGATCAACAGCGTCATCTCCGAGTTCAAGAGGAATTGCTCAAACCAGCGCTGCGTCGGTTTATCCAAGTGGTTGGTCGGCTCATCGAGCAGCAGCACATCAGGGTTGGTCAGCAGCAGATGCGCTAAGGCGACACGCATCCGATAGCCGCCGGACAGGTTTTCGATCTGACGGCTAAAATCGATCTCCGAAAATCCCAACCCCATGAGAATGCGCTCGGCTTCATGTTCGGGGTACAGATCGCGATGGGTGGCGTCCAACACGGTCTTGCCCGTGATGGTTTCGAGTTCCTGCGGGAGGTAGCCGATGCGGAGACGAGGACGCTTGCGGATAGCTCCCTTGTCAGGCGATTCTTCCCCGAGGATCATCCGGAAGAGGGTGGTCTTGCCGGCGCCGTTGGGTCCCACCAGGCCGACCCGCGAACCGGGGCGGAGATGTGCCGTCGTACCCTCAAGTAGAATCCTCGTGGAGTATTGTTTATAGACTGACTCGATCTGGAGCATGTATTTTCTGACAGGCTAGGGGCTAGCGGCACGAGGCTAGAGGCGAGAAATTGAAGAGACCAGTTCGGCGTGAGACCAGGAGCCAAATCCGAAAATTGCTCTTACCTTTAGCCCCTTGCCGCTCGCCTCCTGCCCGCTGTTGAAGTTTGGTGGAGCTGGCCGGGATTGAACCGGCGACCTCGTGAATGCCATTCACGCGCGCTCCCAACTGCGCTACAGCCCCACGTCGGTTGACTTTGAAATACGAGAAAACCCTTGTGAAACCGCGGTCTTGGTAACACGGCCTTCCCGCGACCGTCAAGAAAAGGGGACAGGGGAAGCCAATCCGTCTCGTGTGCTCGCGGAACGCGCAGTCGAAGACTCCCCTCGTTCGACGCGCGCAATAAGAGACGGGTGGGGCTTGCCCTTGAAGATGAAAGGAGAAAAAAGAGAAGAACGATTTGACCGTTCCGGTTCTTGACAAACTACAGAGTCACTCCTACCATGACCCCTCGGCTCTGGCTCTCAGTCTGGTCAGGGCCATTTTTTTGGGAGCATTTCAGGCGATGGGAAATCTTGTTGTGATAGGGGCGCAGTGGGGCGACGAAGGCAAGGGCAAGATCGTGGATATCTTGGCCCGCGACGTTGATGCAGTGGTTCGCTACCAGGGAGGGTCCAACGCAGGGCACACCGTGATCAATGAACGGGGCACCTTCGTGTTTCACCTCATCCCCTCAGGCATTCTCTATCGCGGGACGCTCTGTGTGATCGGGAACGGGGTCGTCGTGGACCCAGCTTCGTTGATCGAGGAACTGGACCATCTCCAAACTCAAGGCGTGAAGATCGGAAAGAATTTTGTCGTGAGTCAGCGCGCCCATCTCATCCTGCC
>JBKJZK010000118.1:0-8050 GCA_046715215.1 Nitrospiraceae bacterium | reverse complement strand
AGCCGGTATAGGGCACGTGAAGCAGTTCAAGATACGACACGACGTTCTGGTCGTACACCGCCACCCCATCGAACTCTTCGAGCAGATTGAAGGCGATGTGCGGCTTCCAGTCTTCTATGGCCGAGCGAAGCACCCCGAGATCGCTCTTCACCCCCAGCGGCTTGACGTCATGCCCGAGCTTGCGGAGCGTGGAGACCACATCGTATTCCGTCTTCCACTCAGCTCCTGTCACGTCCTGCCCGTTGAGGGGATCCGGAGGAACCAGATCTTCGTGCATCAAGACGAGAATTCGAAGACGCTTCATACCGCCACCTTATGCCGCCCGCTACGCAAGTAGTTCATCGTGTGAACGGTCAGCAAAATCGTGAAATCCAACTTCGCCTGCTCTTCCGCGAGCGGCAGTCGCAGGTGGAGCTGCCGGCAGCGCTGAATCATGTCCTCGAGGACCTGATCGATCGTATATTGATATTCGCCGGTCCAGACGGCGACTTTGCGGCGCACCTCTTTTCGAAAGCGGTTCAAGAAGGTGGCGGCGCTCGGTTTATCCGCATGGGCAGGGGCGTCGGAAAACAGTCGCTTCAAGTCCGGATCGTACAATGACGGTCGTTCAGTCCCATAGTGTTTGCGCTTGCGCTCATAGTGCTCGCGCAGGGTCTTCTTCAGGTCGGACAGCGGATCGATTTCCTCACTCGTGACCACCTTGGGCGAAGCATCAACCAGCCCCTTCATCAGCCGATCAACATACTGTAGCTTCTTGAGCACCGGCCATCCCTTGTAACGGTCGGCCCATGTCGAATCGGGCGTGAGCCAGACCGCGAAGGTCTCAGCAAAGTCTTCATCCGGATGGCTTTGCGCATACCACACATCGAGATGACGCACGAAGCTCCGACTATAGGGCCGTGGGCTATAATATTTGGGATAGGGATCGGACGAGCGCCCAAAGACCTGTTGCCGACTGCGGAGACGGCGGAGGCGATAGGCATTTTCAATGGCGTGGCCGGCCTCATGCCTCAAAATTCGCATGCACCAATCTGTTGTCCCGCCCTCGACCTCGAGCATCTGTTCCATTTCAAGTTTCGCAAGTCGTGGATGGGCCAGATAAAACGGCACGGCAATCCCCGGCACACCATCCGGAGTAAACCATTCGTTGGACAACCAACAGTGGGGACGGAATATGAGCTGTTTGGCTTCAAGCTCGACATAGAGTTGCTGGATCCGCTCTGACAGGAATGCCCCGTCGAAGGTGACTCCGAGTTGGCTCATGGGGAGGTTCAGAAGCTTCTCGTTGGACCATGAGACCCATTCCGGCTCGTGATCATGGCTGTCAGACGCTGTCACTTCCTGTGTCCTTGATGGTTGCATCGATACCATGTTCCGCGCGGTCAACCTGCAAGAGGTGTTGTGGAAAATATAGCACGCGCCTCCACATTACCCCAAATTTATGAGGCCTTTCCACTGACTGCCGCCTATAAGTGGAGAAAAAATGTCCGATCGAGTCCAAGAATGAACCGGCACAGGCAGTATGTGCCGAAAAGCCGGGTTAACGGAGACGAGGGAAAAGGGCCGGTACCGTGGCCCAGATGACATCGATCACCGCCCACACCGCTTCGTGCAGATCCAGAATCTGCTTGTCGTGGCCAAGACAGGCCGGATTAAACAGGCGAACGTCACGTCCAAATCGTTGGTCTCGCATCCTCGCAACGACCAGATCGGCAGCCTCGATCAGCTTCTTGGTGAGTTGTCGTTGGACGTGTGTGATAGGATCGGCTCCCTTCTCGCGCAATCGGGTCTGGACCCCGGCATGCACCGACTGAGGCTTGGCGTCGATCCCGGCCGAGCTGACGACGCAGGATATGTATACCGGCAAGCTCTAGACAATGCCGCCGAAATTACGCTCGAAAGACGGCCGGCATGTGGTCATTCGGCCGCTGGACGCGGTGCGCCTGGCTGAATCAAGACCCTGCCCCTCGCTCATGAGGCTCACAACCCTATCGGATGGAATGAGATCAACGACATCCGACGAGCGCCCGGATATCGGCCCCATAATCGTGCACCCCTGGCGAGTCCGCCATTGCGTTGAACTCCGTAATTCGCTATACAAGACTTCCTACTTTGGCCGGCAGGTTTGGGGCCCATGATAAGCTATCCTGATTTCAAGATGGTTGCTGAACAACTGGTCCAGATAGCCCGGTGGGCGTCTCTTATGGGCTGGGCTCCTGCCACGAGCACAAACTACAGTGTGCGGTTGCCAGACGACGCTGCCCCCGCATATTGCGCGATTACGAGCTCAGGAGTGGACAAAGGTACGATTGGGGTCGAGCACATCCTCGCCGTCGACCAACACGGCAGGCCTATTGATGCGGACGGACTGAAACCTTCAGCCGAAACCCCCCTCCATCTGCTCCTCTATCGCACGATGGGAGCGGGAGCGGTGCTTCACACACACTCACTCCCAGCAGCGTTGCTCTCGCAGCTGGCTCGTGATGAAGGACGAGTACTGCTCTCTGGGTGGGAATTGCTGAAAGGGTTGAGAGGCATCGATACCCACGAAGTAGAAATCTCCTTGCCGGTCTTTCCGAACTCACAGGATATGCAGGCATTGTCGACGCGCGTGGAACGTTCCCTTTCGAGGGAGCGGTCCTGTTATGGATTTTTGCTGGCGGGACACGGCCTCTATGCGTGGGGCAAGGATGTGCCCGAGGCGAAACGACATCTCGAGATCTTCGAATATCTTCTCCAATGCCAACGAGAGGTGACACTGCATGGCCACTCTGCGAGTACCCGATAAGAACGTGACCCTGCGCGATCCATTAGCCGTCCAGCAATTTCTCGACGTGCGAGGCATCGTCCATGAACGATGGTCCGCGGACAGGGACCTACCTTCCGGAGCCACAAACGAGCACGTCCTCGCCGCCTACGACTACCTGCTCAAGCCACTCATGGACAAAGGTGGCTACCAGACAGCGGATGTCCTAAGTGTAGATGGAAACACACCGAATCTGCCTGGGATCCGAGAGAAATTCCGCCAAGAACATACTCACAGCGAGGATGAAGTGCGTGTCTTTGTTGAAGGCCAAGGCCTTTTTTGGTTTCACAAGGAAGGGCGCGACGATGAAGTCTTCGCCCTACTGTGCGAGCAAGGCGATCTCATTTCTGTCCCGGCCAATACAAAGCACTGGTTCGACTTAGGCGACCCCCCAAAGCTGCGCGCGATTCGTATCTTCACCGATCAAGCCGGCTGGGTCCCACACTATACGAATTCCGGAATCAATCAACGGTATCGCTGGTAGACGCAGCATGGTCCGATACGTCCTCATGGACATTGAAGGCACCGTCATTTCGGTAGCCTTTGTCCACGAGATCCTCTTTCCGTTCGCAAAACACCGGCTCGCGTCCTTCCTCCATGAGCGACGGCACGACCCTGATGTGTCCCGATGGGCCGAGGTATGTCGGGATACCATTCAGCACGAAACAGGTACGCGCCCTGCGTACGAGGAACTGCCCGTCATGCTGACTGGCTGGATCGATCAGGACCGGAAAGAGGCCGGCCTCAAGGCGTTGCAAGGAATGATCTGGGATGAGGGCTATCGACAGCGGGCGTTTGTGCCGGAGCTGTATAGCGATGTCCTGCCGGCATTAACACAATGGCGGGCGCGCGGCATCCGCTTGGGAATTTACTCGTCTGGTTCGGAGCAGGCACAGCGGCTCCTCTTCGCGCACACCAACGTCGGAGATGTGACATCGTTGTTTGAGCACTTTTTCGACACCAGCGTCGGCGAGAAGAAGACAGCATCCAGCTACCGCACGATCAGCGAGCAGATCGATCTGCCACCCGATTACATTCTTTTTCTGTCGGACGCGGAACGCGAACTGGACGCGGCCGCGTTGGCAGGATTCAGGACCGCCCACATCGTGCGGCCTGGAACCGATGCGTGCACCCGCCATCCCACACATCCCGATTTCACGCACCTACTCCTCGAAGGATAGACATTCCTATTGACGAAATACTTGGCATGCATAGAGAGACATAGGGCAAGGTTAGGTCTTCAACTTCGACGCAAATTGCTTGCGGAACTTGACCATTTTCGGTCCGACGACGGCTGTACAGTAGCCCTGAAAGGGATTCCGCACAAAATATTCCTGGTGATAGGCCTCGGCTTCGTACCAAGTCCCGGCAGGAGTGATTTCCGTCACGATCGGATTGCTATAGAGCTTCTCTTTCGTCACAGCTGCGATCACCTCCTCGGCAATCTGCTTCTGCTCAGAGGCATGGTAGAAAATTGCCGACCGGTATTGAGTCCCGGCATCATGACCTTGCCGGTTGAGTGTCGTAGGATCGTGGATAACACAAAACACTTCAAGCAACTCGCGATAGCTGACGACGGTGGGATCGAACGTGATACGGACCGCTTCTGCGTGACCAGTCCTGCCGCTACACACGGCTTCATATGTCGGATAATCTACCTGACCACCAATGTAGCCGGACTCGACCGCTGCTACACCCTTCATTTGGTCATAGACCGCTTCGAGGCACCAAAAGCAACCGCCGGCCACGGTTGCAATACTGAATCCAGTCTGTGCTGGAAATACGGTTTGTCCCATAATGCAGGTCTCTGATTACCTGGTCTGAGAATAAGTCGTGGAAGGTTCCACTTTCTTTCAGATCCTACCGCTGCTTTATACCATAGGGCGCCCTGAGGCTGCGAACAGGTCCGCGAGCGAACGCAGGACTCCCCACATATAGGTGGGACGTCCAACCGTCTGAATCTAAAGGAGGAATGGGGAAATGGGAGAGGCTACGCCTTGAGTTCTTCGTTGAGACTGGCAATAAACCGCCTGAGTTTTACCTCCTCATCGGGTTGAATCTTCGCGAACTGGATCCCAAATGTCCTGGCCTTAACCCACCGCACTTGAGCTTCTTCGATCCGCAAAGGCCAGTCAAGCTCAGGGACATAGATGCGGCACTCGAACACCGCCCCCACGACCACCGGGAAATCCGTTTCGATCTTACAGCCTCCGGTAGAGAGGTCCAGCGTCCGACCTTGGCCTTCTCGTTGCCCGCCAGAAAAAGTGCTTCTGAACTGTGATGTAAAACGCGGCTGTTGGCGCTTCTCCATTGGAGGCGCCGCTTTGATCAAGCGAGACTGAGGATGCCTCATACTTGAATCCCGCTTTTTCTTTACGAGAGCCATGTCTGCTTTATCCCAATCAAACAAGGAACCCCGGGCTCGTATTGAGAGGGCCCGGGGTTCCTTGGAGTCCGTGAGTCGCTAGGTTATTTCTTCACATTCAACAATACATGCCCGCGCCGATTCTGCTGATAGCAGGATTCAGCAGGGTCTGTGCAGAAAGGACGTGCCTTGCCGTACGACACGATCGCCACCTGCTTGGGGGCGACACCCGACTCGACCAGATAGCTGCGCGCAGCCTTGGCTCGCTTATCCCCCAACACGACGTTATAGTCAGCCGTGCCCCGTTCGTCGCAATGACCCTCGACCTTCATCACCGATCCAGGATGGGCCTTCAGCCACTCTGCGTCGCGGTTCAATGCCTCCATTCCGGTATCTGAAAGCATCCACTGATCATATCCGAAGAACACGTCCTGCAAGCCAGCTTCGATGGCCGCTTTTTCCTCTCTAGTGAGTTCTTCGCGCTGACGGGCGCTCATTCCAGAGGAGGAAAGCGATGCGATATCGCCGCCCTTCCCCAGCCGCTCTTCCGAGGGATTCTGAGAGAAACCACTTAGCCCTCCCCCTGAACCACCTTTAACCATGCCAGGAAAGTTTGAATTCGCGCCGCTTTGCGCTGAGCCTGCCCCCGTCTCTCCATCGGACTGCAGCCATTTCATGCTACAGCCCTGACCAACCAAGAGAACGAGCCCCATCGCTGCCACTACACCTGTTTTCATTGGACTTCCGATCATGATTGTTCCCCCATCATTGGAATAACATCTCGCCTATGTAGGTCAAATATAGCACCTGAATAAAAAAGAGAGGCTCACTCGTGGCCCATAGCCATTTCGCTTGAATTGTCAGGCTGTTGGAGAGGGCTCTTTGAGGATAGGCGCGGCAGGTGAGGGTGCAGGTATCCCTCTGTTACCAACCGCGAAAGAGTGGAAGAAGAAACAGTTTAGAATTGGGCTGGCTTGCGATCAGCCCACCGGACCGGACGCATCACGGTACTTAACGCGGCCACAGCACAAATGAAGGCCAACATGGCTAAACTCAACATCAGAAAAAAACCAGCCCGGACATCATGGAGGACTACATGATTCATGATGCGCCCCTCCTCTTGGTGACTGTGCTCTTATCCACTCATCCATCCGCAAGAACAGACCCAGGGTGTCGTGGGATACCCGCTTCGTCAAACCAGCGTCCATAACAGGGGCAATACTTCGTCCGGGCCTGCCGCTGCCTACGCCCGAGAAACCTCCCGCTAGAAACTCTCGCACGATCTTGCCTATAGCATAGCACCATTCAGGCGCCCCATGGATCTGCTGCTTACTTATAGTACTGCTGGAGACACGAGGAATCTACGCAGCTTTGGTGGGGGGGGGATAACCCTCTCAAAAGGGCCAGGCAGATTAGTTAAACGCTACTGATACTTCAATGATTCCGTCCTGAGGCCTCATCGAATACAGTGGTGCGCCCGGAGGGACTTGAACCCCCAACCCTCGGATCCGAAGTCCGATGCTCTAAGTTCTACACAGTCCTATCTCGTCCTATACTGCTTGATATATTGGGTAGATAGGAGTACTATCCATCCTATGCTCTACCACCTACTACCCCTATTTTCGGCCTTTTTATTCTACACGGATTCTACACGACAAGCTCTGCCGAATCACGGATTGGAGGGCTGACGCTCTATGAAGCTCACCAAAAAAGTCATGGATGCGGCCAGGTCTCCAGCCTCAGGCCAGATCTTTCTCCGTGATGATTCCCTACGTGGTTTTGCCGTGCGGATCACGAAAGGCTCCACCACGTTCATCTTAGAAACCGCCATTCATGGGCGCGTCCGCCGCATGAGCCTTGGGCGCTATGGCGCGTTGACTTTGGACCAGGCCCGGCAGCTGGCCCGCGAGAAGATGGTGGACATTGCACACGGCAAAGACCCCGTGGCCGAACGGCAGCAACGGCGGCAGGCGCCAACCTGGGGTGAGCTGGAAACCATGTATCTGGTGCGCCATGCCCCACTGAAAAAATCCGCGATTGATGACATCGGGCTCTTGAATCATCACCTGGCTCCATGGCGCCCTCGAACGTTGGCGTCCATTACACGGGAGGATGTGGCACGGCTTCACGCGCAGATGGGTACGCAGCCCAGTCGTGTGATTCGTCCCGGCCGTCCGGTCTCGACACCCATCCCACGGACGGCGAACAAGATGCTCTCCCTCGTGCGCTCCATGTTCAATCTTGCGGAAGACTGGGGCTTGTATGCCGGTGTGAACCCCTGCACGCGGATCAAGAAGTTTCCCGAAGTCTCGCGTGATCGTTTTGTGACACCGGACGAACTCCCTAGGCTCTGGGCCGCGATGGGAGCCGATCCCAGTCCATTTGTCCGCGTGGCCTTTCTCGTTTCGCTCCTGACTGGCGCGCGCAGGAATGAAGTCTTGACCATGAAATGGGCGGATGTGGACTTTGCACAAGGCACGTGGCGCATTGAGCATACCAAGGCGAACCGTGTGCATCTCCTCCCACTTCCCGCACCCGTGATTCGGGAAATACAGAAGCTCCCGCGAATGCAAGGCAATGAATTTATTTTCTGTGGCAGGTGGGGGCGACATCATCTCGTCAACATCACCAAGCCCTGGGCCCGTATTCGGAAGGCCGCAGGCCTCAATGATGTTCGCGTTCACGATCTCCGGCGCACATTGGGCAGCTGGCTCGTGGCGGCTGGTGCCAGCCTGCCCCTGATCGGCAAGGCGCTGAATCACAGCAATCAAGAAACGACGGCGATCTATGCGCGGCTGCAACTCGATCCAGTACGGGCGGCCTTGGATGCGAACGCAGTGAAGATGTTGGCCGTGATCGAACAGGCACAAGAGGACGAG
>JBKJZK010000117.1:0-3649 GCA_046715215.1 Nitrospiraceae bacterium | reverse complement strand
GTGCTGTCGGTAGACGGTCATGTGGTGGAGTCGTACTTCGACTTCACGGTAAAGGGCAAAGTGCAAAAGAAATGATCGAGGTCATCGGCGCGCTGTTCCGCTGGCTGCAGCTTGCGTCCAACATGATCCTGATCGGCTGCTGCGTCTTTCTTGCGATTGCCGTGCGCGCGAAAACTGTCCTCGACGCCCCATGGCCAGCCCGCCTGGAGCGGGCGTTACCATGGCTTTCGGTCACGCTTCTGCTGGGCTTGCTGGGCTTGCTGGCCACGACTACGGCACAGGCCACGGGCATGGCCGAAAATGCTTGGCGCCCGGGAGCCTGGCTAGAACTCTTACAAAAAACCCGCATAGGACTCATCTGGACAGTGCGCGCTGCCCTTGCGCTGCTCGTGCTCGGAGTGGCGCTCTACGTTCGATTCTCACCTTGGGCGCGCTGGCAGTATGTGTTGTGCGCGACCGCCGCCGCGCTCACGCTGGCTGCAGGATCGCTCGCAAGCCATTCCGCAGCTGACGAACTGTCCGTGACATCGGTACTGCCTTACGCACTGCATACCATTCTGGCGAGCGTCTGGTTCGGAGGGCTGCCGGCCTTTCTCACAGTCTTGTTCGCCGCCACCGGGAAGCAATCACACGGGGAAGTGAATCGGTTCGACGTCCAGACCCTGAAACGTTTCTCTGCAATAGCGCTTCCTGCAATGCTCGCTGTCGTTGCCACCGGCATCATTGTTGCGGATCGCATGGTGGACACGAGCTACGCCGCATTGGTCGCGACGAGCTACGGCTGGTTTCTCAATGCAAAGATTGCGCTGCTCGCGGCGATTCTCGTGATCGCCGCGTGCGCGCGCCGCATCTGGATTCCGTCACTCGACCAGAACGGGGATGTGGCTGCAGCCGGCGGACAAGGACTTCGAAAGTGGGTCACCGTCGAAGTCATGCTCGCGTTGCTGCTGGTGTTGGCGGCAACAATGCTGGCCAACGCCGTGCCGGCGAAGCATACCGTCATTGAGGACTGGCCCTATCCATTCCGCTTCTCCATCGACGCTACCTGGGGCCAATTGAGCGTGATGATCCGCGCGGGGGTCGGAGTTGCGCTGCTTGTCCTGGCAGGCTGGACGGTCGCACTCGGTTGGACCAAGCGCTGGAAGACGAAGTGGCACATTGCCATCCCGGCCGCGCTGGCGGCCAGTGCGCTGGCGGTGGCGCTGCCTCCCCTTGCCGTTCCGGCTTATCCGGAAACCTACCGCAAGACGCCGGTCCCGTTCGATGCCATTTCTGTGGCCAACGGTGCGACCCTGTTCGCCGCGAACTGCGTGGCCTGCCACGGACCCCAGGCCAAGGGCAATGGCGTTGAAGCCAAGAGATTCGCTAAGCCACCGGTGGATCTGCTCACGGAGCCGCACACAGCCCTGCATACCGCAGGGGACTTTTTCAACTGGCTGACCCACGGTATTCCCGGTACGGGCATGCCGGAGTTTTCCGACGAACTCTCGGAAGAGGATCGCTGGGACGTCGTGAACTTTCTCCATGCTACGTCCCGAGGCTATCAGGCACGCCTCATCAATCCCTACGTCGCCCCCAATCAACCCTACATGGCCCCGCAAAACTTTTCCTATTCCGCGCATGACGGTACGAGCGGCACCTTGAAGGACTTCCGCCGCCAAAAAACAGTGCTGCTGGTCCTGTTTTCGTGGCCTGAATCGCGCGCGAGGCTCGAGCAGTTGCGTCTGGCTTATGCCACGCTACGCGGCGGCAATACGGCGGTGCTTGCGGTGCCCGTGAATGACCCCAATCCCCAAGATCTGGCGGCGATCACGGCAGACATGCCGTTCCCGGTGGCGACGCAGGGTGCGCCGGAGATCGCGCGGAGCTACGCCTTGTTCCGAAGAACTCTCAGCAATCCCGATCTGGCCGGCGAGGGGACATCACCGAAGCACATGGAGTTCCTGATGGACCGTTACGGCTATTTGCGGGCGCGCTGGATCCCTGCGGCGGACGGGACGGGGTGGACAGATATCGGCGAATTGATGCGGCAGATCGAGCTACTCAACCGAGAAAAGGAAATCCGCCCGCCACCAGACGACCATGTGCACTGAGCCTCATGGGGAAGCACAGGGGTAAGGCGAGGATTGGGAATGCAGGTTTCAGTGGTCATTTTTTAAGGAGAGCAGAAATGAGAGGCCTACTTGACATTCAACACCTTCTTCTATATTTTTCCCGAAATGAGCTATGCACTTGACTCCAGTACACCTCAGGTGTATTAGAGTCACACCGTGGAGGACTACTGTATGCGGACCCTCGCCGAATTCGAGCAGCGCTTCGCCACAGAAGGTGCGTGCCGTGCCTACCTGGCTCGGCTGCGGTGGCCGACCGGGTTCTGTTGCCCCCAGTGCACGACCAGCGGCAGTTGGAGAACCACGCGATGCCTCTTAATGTGCCGCCGTTGTGGATACCAAGCCTCGGTCACGGCGGGGACAATCTTCCATCGGACCCGCCTTCCTTTGCAGGACTGGTTTCGAGCCATGTGGTGGATGACCGATCAGAAGCATAGGCTCAGCGCGTTGGGGCTGCAGCGCCTGCTGGGGCTTGGCAGTTACAGAACGGCGTGGTTGTGGCTGCAGAAGCTTCGGCGCGCAATGGTGCGGCCGAGCTGGGACCGGCTGGGAGGCCAGGTTGAAGTGGACGAAACATATGTAGGGGGCTTCGAGGCGGGACGAAGCCGCCGGCACCTTGGGAGCAAGGCCCTGGTGGCGATCGCCGCGCAGATCGACGGGAAGGGGATTGGACGCATCCGCCTGCGTCGGATTCCAGCCGCCTCCGCGAGCCCGCTCGTCGCTTTCGTGAAACACGCGGTTAAGCCGGGCTCCGTGGTCATCACGGATGGATGGGAGGCCTACGCAGGGTTGAAGCAGGAGGGCTTCGAGCATCGACCACGCGTGATCAGCACCAGCAGTAAGACTGCGTCGGGCTTGCTGCCTCGCGTGCACCGGGTGGCCTCCTTGTTCAATCGCTGGCTGTTAAGTACCCATCAGGGTGCGCTGTCCCGTGAGCAACTGGACTCCTATCTCGACGAATTCACGTTTCGGTTCAACCGTAGAACTTCGAGATACCGCGGGATGCTGTTCTACAGACTTGTGGCGCAAGCTGTTGGGGTTGAACCTGGCCCCTACTCCAGGCTGGTCGCAGGCGCCAACTAATCGGTAGGATAACTGGAGTCAAGTGCATAGCCCATTGCACGGATTTTGCAAGCAGCATCGGGGTTACACCTTGGATATTGTGCTTGACATCGAGAAACGGTATCCGCTAATCTCCTCCCGCCACGCAGGCAAACGGCAGCAATGTTTCGCCGGAGTCTTTTTCTCCGGAATAAAAATAAGGGGTGGGTCTCAATTACTCTCACTGGTTCTCAATTCTTAAAAAGGAGGTCAGGGTATGGCGAGTACATCAACATTCGGAGGGAGCGACCGGGGGTATGACATGTCGCTCTGGTACGATTCCAGGCCCCTCAAGATCGGCTGGTTCGCGATGTTGGCGGCGGTGGGATCTGAGGTCGTGTTTCAGCGCGTCTTCGGTTACTCCCACGGCTTGGACTCGATGACGCCGGAGTTCGAAAATGTCTGGATGGGGCTGTGGCGCTTTAACGTGATTTCCA
>JBKJZK010000116.1:0-5324 GCA_046715215.1 Nitrospiraceae bacterium | reverse complement strand
GTGCTGGTCCAATGTTATGAAGAGACCGGCAAGCTGCGTGAGGCGGCGGATCTCCTTGAACTGGTGGTGCATATGGATCGCAAATATCAGCTGCCTAAACTTGAAGAAAATATCCAACGTTTGGCGGCCCTGCGTGCCGGCCTCTTGGGTCTGGATGAGACAACGCCTCATCGAAAGACGTACGTATGAGTGACGGAGCCTCGCCGGTGTGGGCCACTCTCAGGACCTCGCTGGCCCCCACATTTCCACAACTACTGGAATCGGAAGCCGGCGGTGCGTTGGCGATGGACCTTGGCTCCGATGGATGGCTACTGGAGCTCACGCCTGACGGACGGCTGCTCTGCCAGTATGGTGTGGCGATTGACGATGTGATGACCCTTCTGTCCGATGGAACGCCGGAAGATCTCGGCACCGATGAGATTGCGAAGCAGGCCAAGTACTTCATCCAACCGGCCGTCTCATAGTATCGTGCGTTGCTGCTGAAATCAGGATTTTCCGAACAGACCGAGATGAACGATGCGTATGTGGCAGTTCGCTTCGAACGGAGCGTAGACGTGGCAAATCCTATTGCCGTCCAGGACTTGATGCGCTGGTGCGTGCGGACGATCGGCGCGGCCCGGTGAGCAGGCGAATCGCCACGTTCGATGACTTGCGTGATGCCATTACGGCATACCGGTTGCCGCGGGTCCTGATCGCCGCCCTTGAGCTGAACCTCTTCACGGCCATTGGGACGGACGCATGGACGATTCCTGATCTGGCTCGTGACGTAAAGGTCAGTGAGCGGGGGCTGGGCATTCTCTGCCGGAATCTCGCGATGGCCGGTATGCTGAAGAAACAGGGCGAGACCTATACGAACAGCCGATTGGGCTCCACGGCGTTGAACGCACACCATGCGGCTTATCGGGGGGACTATCTCCGGCTGATCACGAGTCATTGGGCTGATTGGGGACGCTTGCTGGAATCGGTGAAGAGTGGATTGCCGCTGGATCACGATGAGCTGGAGGCGCCGGACTATCGTCGGCGGTTCACGTGGGCGATGCATCACCGGACCCTGGAGACGGCTCCGAAGATTGCGGCCCAGATCAACCTGCGTGGCGCGCGGACTCTGCTCGATCTTGGCGGCGGTCCCGGCACCTATGCAATGGCCTTCCTCGCAAAGAACCCCACGCTCCGTGCCACGGTCTGCGACCGTCCCATAGCCCTCGACGTGGCGAAAGAGATTGCGTCGACTCATAAGGCCGGTGCGCGACTCTCCTATCTGCCGTTGGATGCGATGACGGAAGACATTCCCGGCGCCTACGATGTCATCTGGTATTCGAACGTGCTCCACATCTATTCGCCGAAGGACAATCAGGCGCTGTTTCGGCGCGCGCTGGCTGCATTGAATCCCGGAGGCGGCCTGCTGATTCAGGACGCCTTTCTCCACGACCGAGAAGGTCTGTTTCCCGAAGAGGCGAGTCTCTTTGCGGTCTCCATGTTGCTGTTCACCGAGAGGGGCAATACCTATTCGGAAGCAGAGACGAGGGCCTGGTTGACGGCTGCTGGATTTGAACGGATCAAGGTTTTGCGGATGAAGAAGGGGACGGAGGACTGGGAGGACGGGATTCTGGAAGCACGGTCCCCTGGAACGAATGCAGAAACGCGCGCCCTCCGAACAGGACCACTAAAAAGTTCACGATCCCGCTCATCGCACTGAAGAGGAACAGGGTGCCAGTCTCGCCCTGTCCGCCCAGGATGCTCGTGACTGTGGCAAGGTCTAAGGCCAATCCCACGGTTCCATAGATGACGCAGGCCATGGCGGTCCAGGTCCATCCGATCCGTACGAGGCCCGCGAGAGCTAGCGGCAATGCGATCAGATAAACCATCCATCCGATTCGGCCGGTCTCCATCGCAGCCGGTATGAGCGGGGTGGTAGTGGCTCCAATGAGGCAGAGCCCCGCGAGCAGGCCGATAAGCGTCCAGGTGTGCCGCATGGACGGGATGATACCCGCGTCTGCTGCGCACAGCAACAGGACTAGCAGGATGCTGAAAAAGTCCGCCAGCTTCGTTCTCGGCTTATCGAAATCTTCAACGTACCCCAGAGGGTACGCCTCCGGTTTCGATTCGCCTGCGGCCTTGCTGGACAGCCTTTTAGAGCACCCTTAGACTATTCTGACACCAGCGCGAAACGTAAGATTCTAACGGCACATTGTGGATACACCGAGTTTTTCCGTAACCTGCTAGGTTGAGCGTTGATGCGATGAGTGGGTGATCGCGGGGGATTACGACGATGGCAGATCCATTCGACAGCGAGTCTCAAGCCTGTCTTCTGGTCTACGACGGCCAATGCCGCCTCTGTGTCACCGCCAAGAAGGGCCTTGAGCGACTGGCGACCCACGCGGAGGCCACCTCGATACGGATGGTTCCGTATCAGAGCGAAGAAGCCCAGCAGGCTTTGGGGGAGAGCTATCGGCCAGGTCGTCCCAACGCTGCCTTCCTGGTCCGTCCTAACGGGGAGATTGCCCGTGGGCTCGATGCCTTTCTGGCCCTCCTCCCGGGCCTCAAGGGTGGGCGGGCCCTCTCAGTCCTCTTGAGCCTTCCACTGGTCAAGCCCTTCGGCTATCTGCTGTATTGGTTTGTGGCCCGGTACCGGTATTCCATCTTTGGCAAAGTCCCGCTTGCGGGGGCTTCCGAGAATCCCGGTACAACGATTCGATAAACGCCGCCTTACCCTGCATAATTCATGAACGCTTCTGCTGCGATCGCGGATTCGCCGCTGCGACAAGCCTGGACACAGTGGCTCGGCGTCCGGCAAGCGGGGCTCGCGGCTCCGCGCGCCCGTCTCGCGTGGCGACTGCGCGATTCGCGACGAACTGTTATGAATAATGCGGGCTAGTAGCCGCGCGACGAGCACGCCGAGCACGACAGGCGCGACCCGGAGTTCGAAGTTCTGGGTTCGGAGTTCCCAAAACCTCGAACTCGGACCTTGAACCCTCGGTCGCTTCGCCCTTCTCGCCCGTCCTGCCTGTTTCGCTCGGCATCCTGTGGGGGTGCTCTCCTCTTGTGCCAGACGCGCAGGCCATCGAAGTTCTACTGTGCCGAAATGGTGTTTCCGCAGCCTCCTTAGTCTTGTGTCCGTCCATTTTTGTTCAACGTCCTCCCCCTCTTTCGAAGGGTTTTCTCCCCACAGTGGGGAATTTACGCGGCAGGCCGTCAATGCGAGACTCCAGCACAAGCGAGGGAGAACCGCGCATGACGATCATCCAGTGGCTGTCTGAGACGATAGGTAAAGTGAGGGAGCGGTTTAGGCCGATCGGGCGTCAGTTTGTGCCGGTGTATGAGGAGCGGCGGATCGATGGGCGGACGAGAAGGGCTTTCTGCGGCGCGTTGATCGCGTGTGCCATGATCGGCTCCGGTCTTCCGTTGACAGCTTGGACTGCAGACCTGTCGTCTCTCGCGCCGGTGAAACCCAGGACGGTCGTGGCGGCTGGTGTCGGGTATGAGAATGCTGAAACGTCAACGATTACTGTGAAAACCTACGATGCCGAGACCGGCGCGATTCTCTCTGATGAAACGTATGAGTTGAACGTGAGAGAGGACGCAGCGTCAGTGGGCAGTCAACCGCGTGAGCGGATTTTTGCGGGCGGAGTTGGCCCGGGGGCTGACGGACTTTCAGCGTTCACGCTCCGCGTCTATGACTCGGCCACAGGCCGGTTTCTCTGGGAAGGTCTCTTGAATCTCAGTGTTGGCAACCAAGAATCCGGTTCCACCCACCGAGTCGTGGCCCATCTTGTTGCGCCACAGGCGACGGTGACCCAGGTCCGCAGCCGAAATGCCATCGATGGTCAACCCCAGTTTTTCCTTCGTGCCGTCGATTCGGTAACCGGACAGCTTGCGTGGACCGATCATTTCTCAGCCGGGGCCAGCACATTTGCGCATGCAGAACGAGTCAGCAGAGCCGCCGTTGGCCAGACAGAGGGGTTGGCGGCCCTATCTCAGCAGATCGAGTTTCGCATCCGAATGATGGATGATTGGAACCGGCAGATTATGTGGGAAGACACGATCGAGCCGACAGTGGAGGGGACAGACGTGGCAGCCGGGCACGATGATGCAGCCGAGAATTTGCCGGTTTGGCGTGGCAAGGGGCCCGAGGAGATGAAAAAGGAAGCGATCTAGTCAGGAGGAAGAGGGTTCGACCTATCAGCGGATGCTGCAACATGACCACTGCGAGTTAGCAGGATGCTGATAAAGTCCGCCAGCGCGAAGAAGGTTGAGGCTAAGGTTGAGATAAAGAGAGTCTGATCTGTTGCGCCACACGTGCCACCATAGTTTTTCCGCAGCCTGTTAGCTTTTCTTTCCGTGCTCCTCTAACTGATCCACCCACCTGGACTGGAACTCCTCGTATGACAGCGAGAGCTGCGATTGCATGGCGACAGAGAGCGCTTGCCTCGCCTTGAGGTGTGAAAGGAGTGCTTGCACCCGAGGCATGCCGAAGCGGTCGATCAGGTAGTGCACGGCCGAGTTCGCCTCCATATAGGCCACGGTTGCGGCATCACTGGACAATCCTCCCCACGCCCCCTCTAAGGCAGGCAGAGGGATCAGTGTAAACTCCTGCTTTATAATCTGATCGAGATCTGACCAACGATCCCCGGACAATTCCATGGCTAAGCCTTCATTGAGCCAGGTCGGGACGGCGCTGCCGGCGGGGCCGAGTTGGTCATGCAGGAGGGCGTGTACGAACTCGTGTCGCAGCACCCGTGTGAGCCAGGCACGGTCTGCCAAGGCGTCCTGCGCAGGAACCTGGATGCGCCCGAGCACGGGATCGAAGAGCCCATCGGCCCACACCGGGCTGCCGGTCGCGTTCTGAAACGTCGATTTGGGGTGGAGGACGACGACGACGGTCTTCGACGGAAAGAACCCGAATTTTTGGCCGATCTCCCGATAGGCCTCTTCAAGAATCTCCATCACAGCGACCCAGGTAGCCTGATCGGCATCCCCATCGAATTTCACGGTAAAGTGCGCGCTCGCTCGGCTAGTGAGTCGCTCTTCGCTCTTCTCGGTTCGGCGGACTTTGGCCGTGACGGTTCGCAGATAGGATTGCACAGCGGGGTCTTTGCCCGCGCGGGCGGTGGCTTGATCGAGATGGCGAGCCGCTTCGCCGAGCTGATCCCGTTCCTGAAAGAGATCGGCAAGCGCCAGATGGGGGAAGGGCTCGTTCGGAGCCAGGGCGACCAGCTTTTCCAGAAAGTCCTGCGTCATGGCCGGATCGCGCAGTTCCCAGTAGGCATGGGCGAGGTTCAGTTGGACGACGGGATTCTTCGCATCGAGTGACGCCGCTTTCTTGA
>JBKJZK010000115.1:0-6499 GCA_046715215.1 Nitrospiraceae bacterium | reverse complement strand
TGGTCAAGCCAGCTCAACATGTGGGCTTCATCGACCGGAAGAGTTTTCGCCGGGACCTTGATACGGTAGCTCATGGATGGATTCGTCAGAGAAGGCGGGGCTCGTTTCCTCAAATTGTGTGCGGGCCTTATACTAAGGATGTCACGAGATTGTCAATGAGGCAGCTGCTGCATGTCGGTTCTCAGAAGGCACACCATCTCCCATCTTCAAAGACGAGCCGCTTCACATGTTTGAAAAACGACTAGACGAATTGGATGCGCGACATCTGACCAGGCGCCTCACTCCGCTCCATTCCGGCGTCGGCCCGGTGGTTGAGATGGCAGGGCGCCAGATTCTCCTGCTCGCCTCGAACGACTATTTGGGGCTGGCCATGCACCCGGAGGTGATTCAGTCCGCCACCGAGGCGACACAACGGTTTGGAGCCGGAGCTGGAGCCTCTCGGTTGATCTCAGGCTCGTTGCCACCGCATCAAGAGCTAGAGTCTGCCCTGGCACAGTTCAAAGGAACCGAAGCCGCACTGACTTTTAGCTCCGGCTACCTTGCCAACATTGGGACCATCCCTGCACTGATCGAACAAGGGGGATTGATCCTGGCCGATCGCTTGTGCCATGCCAGCCTGATCGACGGCTGCCGTCTCAGCACAGCCGACTTTCGGATCTATCGCCACAACGATACCGATCACCTCATGTCCCTTCTGGCCAAGAGACGCCGGGCTCGACGCACCCTGATTGTGACCGACGGCCTGTTCAGTATGGACGGAGACCTCGCGCCGTTGCCCGAACTCAGTCGGTTAGCCCAGGACTATGAGGCCGACCTCTATATCGATGACGCCCATGGCACGGGCGTGATGGGACCGCATGGACGAGGAACGACCGAACATTTCGGTCTCGATACACAGATCCCGTTTCAGATGGGAACCTTGGGCAAGGCTCTCGGCAGCAGTGGCGCCTACCTCGCTGGGCCCTCGACGTTGATCAGTTATCTCATGAATACGAGCCGGCCCTTCATCTTTACCACGGCACCTCCACCGAGTTCGGCTGCTGCCGTCACGGCAGCGTTACGAGTGATGCAACGAGAGCCGGAACGACGTGCACGCTTGTGGGCCAACCGTGAACGATTGTTCTCAGGATTGACACAATTGGGATTCAGTCTGTCCCCTAGCGTCAGTCCGATCATGCCGATCCTCGTCGGCAATGCCGAAACCGCACTCTCGTTTGCCGAACACCTGTTCACAGAAGGCGTGTATGCTCCGGCGATTCGTCCTCCCACCGTTCCAGACGCCACCAGCCGCATCCGTGTCACGGTAACATCCGAGCACACCCCCAGCCACATCGATTACGCCCTCATCGCATTTCAACGCGCAGGGCAATCGACGGGACTGATCTGATCGAAGCCCTCACTTGCTGTTACTGAGCCCACGAAGAATTCACGCAGCCGCTTCCGGCTATTTCCTTGCTTTCTCAGTACCCTGTGGCATTATGCTTCCAAGTAGTCTCTCGGTCCGACAGGCCATCATCTCACTATCCTTTCTTACCGAGGAGTCCTCTTCATGGATATTTCGAAGCTCCTGACCTTCATGGCAAAGGAGGGCGCGTCGGATTGTCATATCAGCGCCGGCGAGCCACCGATGATCCGTGTGAACGGGGACCTCAAGAAACTCGATCATCCCGCACTGACCACGGAAGAGACGCACTCGTTGATCTATGACATGATGAGCGATACCCAGCGGAAGAATTTCGAGGAAAAGCGCGAGTGCGATTTTTCCTTTGAACTGGGTGACATCGCCCGATTCCGCGTCAATGTCTTCGTCCAAACCCGCGGGCTTGGAGCCGTCTTACGAAACATTCCCACCGAAATCATTACGATGGAGAAGCTAGGAATGCCTCCTATCGTGCGAAATCTATGCGATCGGGAAAAGGGGATGATTCTGGTGACCGGCCCAACCGGGTCTGGTAAATCAACGACGCTGGCCTCCATGGTCGATTATTTGAACAACACCTTCGAAGGCCACATCCTCACAATCGAAGATCCGGTCGAATTCGTCCACAAGACGAAGAAATGTCTGGTCAACCAGCGGGAGCTGGGCGTCCATACCCTGTCGTTCGCGAACGCGCTGAAGTCCGCTCTCCGCGAAGATCCTGACATCATCCTCGTGGGTGAAATGCGCGACCTGGAAACCATTCAGCTCGCGTTGACTGCCGCGGAAACGGGCCACTTAGTCTTTGGCACACTCCACACCTCCAGCGCGCCGAAAACCATCGACCGCATCATCGACGCCTTTCCCCCAAACCAACAGTCCCAGATTCGTACACAGATCGCCGAAGCCTTGGAAGCGGTCATCACGCAGACCCTGCTGAAGAAAAAATCGGGCGGGCGCGTCGCCGCCCTCGAAATCATGGTCGCCACGACCGCTGTCCGAAATCTCATCCGAGAGGGCAAGTTGCACCAGATTCCCGGGATCATGCAGGCCAGTCAGAAAGACGGCATGCAAACGATGGACATGGCGCTGTTCGATTTGGCAACCCGTGGAGTCGTCACGAGGAGCGAAGCCCAATCGCGCAGCATGAATCCCAATCTGTTTGGAACCGCAATGGGCGGCGCGGCCTAAATACCTGGCAGGGGAAACGGGGGTAGAGATGGATGTTCGCAGTCTCTTGAAAGTCATGGTGGATCAAGAAGCGTCAGACCTGTACCTGACCGTCGACTCGGCTCCAGCCTATCGCGTCCATGGCTCGACACAACAAACCGATGCGCCGCCGTTTACCAATGAACAACTCGAAGCCCTCGCGCTGGCGCTGATGCGTGGTCAGCAGCGTGGGGAATTCGAGGAAAAGATGGAAATGAACCTGGCCCTCTACTACAAGGAGCTCGGCCGTTTCCGTGTCAATATTTTTCGGCAGCGAGGGAATGTCGGCTTGGTCTTCCGGCATATCAAAGCCGAGATCCAGACTGTCGAGCAGCTGGGCTTGCCTCCGATTGTGAAAGACATTTCCATGACGAAGCGCGGGTTGGTGCTGGTAGTCGGAGCCACCGGTTGCGGAAAATCCACCACCCTCGCGGCCATGATCGACCACCGTAATACCACCCATCCCGGCCATATTGTGACCGTGGAGGACCCGATCGAGTTCGTCCACAATCATAAGCGATCGCTCATTACGCAGCGAGAAGTCGGCTTCGACACGCTCTCATTTCAAAATGCACTCAAGAATACACTGCGGCAGGCGCCGGATGTGATTCTGATCGGGGAAGTCCGGGACACGGAAACGATGGAAGCCGCAATCACCTTCGCGGAAACCGGGCACCTCTGCATCGGCACCCTCCACTCGAACAATGCGAACCAGGCCATCGAGCGCATCATGAACTTTTTCCAGGTGGAGCGGCATGCGCAGATCTATCTCCAGTTGTCCCTCAATCTTCGCGCCATCATCTCTCAGCGACTCATACCATCCATGGACGGAAAGCGGGTCCCGGCACTGGAAATCATGCTCGACACGCCCCGCATTAAGGACCTCATCAAGAAGGCCGAGGTCGATTCGCTCAAAGAAGCGATGGAGCAAGGGGTGGAGGAAGGTTGTCAGACGTTCGACCACGTCTTGTTCCAACTGTATAAGGAAGAGAGGATTTCGCTCGAACAAGCCTTGATCAATGCCGATAGCGCCAACAATCTCCGGCTCAAGATCAAGATCGAAGGTCTTAGAGGGGACGATGCGGTCAACGCGCTCCTCGACAAGAAATCAGGCGACCCCACGAGCAGTGCCTTCAAGATCCAGGGGCGAGCCTCAGGAAATGTGACCCCCCTGCGTAAACGCTAGCCCCCTCACCACCCACGCGCCTCGTCACCCAATCCGGCGAGGCTCACCGCGCTTACTGAGCTGCGGCAATCCCTTGCCGCTCAAGATACGACGAAATCTTCTCCAGCGCGAGGGCGCTGAGTTTCGCGCCATACCATACCGGCATCGTGCCGGCCGGATATCCCGGCACGACGAACACTCCCGGTTCGATGACCGATTCGATCACATAATCATGCACTGTCTTCGCGTGGCCCCGGTAAGATGGATCGGCCAATCGCGCAGGCCCCGTGGTGCCTAATAGTAAGGGCGGCCCTACGCGCCCATCTGCCCCCGGAATACCCGGAACGGTGTGGCACACTGCACAGCCGGCTCTCGTAAAGATCTCTGTGATCGGTTCGTCTCCGGTGACCAGTGGAACCATGTCAGGGGCAAGGGCGACCACCGATGAGACAGACACCGGTGTCACCGAAGAGGGATTGATGGAACGGAGGGCCAACAACGTCCCCAGTAGCAGCGCAACCACGATGAGTGGTGTGATAAATCGTTCAGGCATGGAACCGGTCGCAGGAAAAGTTCGGCAGCCGGTCTTGTTCATTTGGTCTGTTCGGTTTGTCTGGTTTGTTTGGTTGCATGAGACTCACCAGATGGACCAGACAGACCAGATAACCAAACAGACTTGGCTTGTCTGAGACGTGCGGACCATCGAAGCTCTCGTGCACCAACAGAGTTTTTTCGCACTCTGCTAGCATTCGCCGGCCTGCACCAGGCCAGTGCCACTCACTTCGACACATTCATGGCACAGCGAAATCCGATCGTCCGATCCTCGAAATCCGGCTCAGCTGAGAACCGCGCCGTCACACGTAAAGCAGACGGTAAATCCGCCCATGACCCACCTCGCAGCACGCGCCTCTCACCAGTAGCCGGGCCAGGTGGGTTCCTCCCAGGACTCTTTTGATAATAGTCGCGCTCATACCAGTCAGCCACCCATTCTGCCGCGTTCCCCGCCATGTGGGAGACGCCAAACGGACTCCTCCCTCCCTCTTTGAGCCCATGTCGCACACTCATTCCCTCGAGACCGCCGGTGACCGCAACCAATGTGATGGCTTCACTGACCCACATTCCTCGGTTATAGTTTGCAATGTCGACGAACGGCTGCATATCTCCCCACGGATACCGGCGCCCGTCGGTCCCCCGTGCCGCCTTCTCCCACTCAGCCTCCGTTGGAAGCCGTTTCCCTGCCCATTGGCAATAGGCGACTGCAGATTCCCATCTCATCCCGATGGCCGGCCGATCTCCAACCGTCGTCGCCGCCTCATCGTCCCATGTCGGTGGAGATTCGTGTTTCCCCGCTTCCAGAAACTTCCGGTAGAGGGTGAGGGTGACTTCATACCGATCGATGTAGTAGGCATCAAGCGTCACGGTGTGTTCAGACCGCTCGTTTGGGAGGCCGTCGTGACTACCCATGGTGAATGGGCCGGCAGCAATGAAGACCATCGGAGCGCCGTCCAGACCTCGACTCGCCTCGACCGACAAAACCGCCTGCCCGCTCTTCAAGGGCTGTGGCTCTGCCGCCCCAAGACAGACTACCCCTGTCACGAGGCTGATCCCAGTCCACAACATCGTCTGCTGTCCCCGCACTCCCACCTCCATCGCCGGAATGTCCTTGAAGAACGGACCTAGCCGTCGCTGGCCAGTGTATCCAGCTCACACGACAAACTCAACGGAATGAAAAGACTGAAACGGCGAGTCAGGTATGAGGAAATGAAAGGTAGGCGTGGTGTCCCCAACGGGATTTGAACCCGTGTTACTGCCTTGAAAGGGCAATGTCCTAGGCCAGGCTAGACGATGGGGACGAAACAGGGCCGCAAAAATGAGCTGGACTCTTACCATACTTCAGACTCATGTGTCACTAGAGCGCGGCAGGCTTCACGGCAGTTGGTCGCGTTTCCTCTCAGAATTCGGTAGGATAAACTGTATCGAGAGTAGTGGAACCTCACCTGGTAAGAACCCAAGTGTAGATAGCACATCATCTGTCCGGTTTTTGTAGCACGTGATCTGTCCGGTTTAGGGTGCGCCCTCAAGGAGGGCCACTATGACACGGGCGACCGTACTACAGGAGGTGAGACAGATGCGGTTTGAGGAGCTGTACGAGCGGCGACAACGGCGGGAATTAACCATGGCGGATGCGGCGGACATGTTCGGCGTGACGGAGCGGACGTTTCGCCGTTGGAGTGGCCGCTATGAAGCCGAGGGGGCCGAGGGGTTGCAGGACCGTCGCCTGGGTCGGGCCTCGGCCCGCGCCGTGCCCGTGGATGAAGCGCTGCGGAGGGTGACGTGGTATGAGACCCGCTACACGGGCTGGACCGTGAAGCATTTTCACGAGCGCTGGCAACAGGAGCCTGGCGGGACGCGGTCCTATACCTGGACGAAGAAGACCCTCCAGGCCGCGGGGCACGTGGCCCGTGCTCCCCGACGCGGAGCCCACCGTAAGAAGCGGCCTCGCAAACCCTTGCCGGGCATGATGCTCCACCAAGATGGGTCGACCCATGAATGGGTCCCGGGCTGTCAGTGGGATCTGATCGTGACGTTGGATGATGCGACCAGCGAAATCTACTCCGCCTTCTTCGTCGAGGAGGAGGAACCCTGAGCAGCTTGCGGGGCCTGCGAGAGGTCATCGAGACCCAGGGGCTCTTCAGTTCCCTCTATAC
>JBKJZK010000114.1:0-1722 GCA_046715215.1 Nitrospiraceae bacterium | reverse complement strand
ATCGATAACCGGCCGCTCACGTTCGCCGAATTTGAGCGCTGTCTCACGCAGGCGGTGTACGTTTCCGCGACGCCAGGCCCCTATGAGCTGGGGCATGCGGCTGGGGAGATTGTTGAGCAGATCCTTCGCCCGACCGGTCTGATGGATCCAGTTATCGAAGTGCGCCCTGCCAAAGGGCAGGTGGATCATCTCCTCGGCGAAGTGCGGACTGAAACGGCGCAGGGGGGGCGTGTGCTGATCACCACCTTGACCAAGCGCATGGCGGAGGATTTGAGTGAGTACTACCACGATCTTGGTATCAAGGTGCGGTATCTGCACTCTGACATCAAGACGTTGGAGCGGGCTGAGATTATACGCGATCTGCGGCGCGGGGTTTTCGACGTGCTGGTGGGAATCAACCTCCTGCGCGAAGGGCTGGATCTCCCTGAGGTCACCCTGGTGGCGATTCTCGATGCGGATAAGGAAGGGTATCTTCGGTCTTATCGATCGTTGATCCAGACGGCTGGGCGGGCAGCGAGGAACGTGCGGGGCCATGTGATTTTGTACGGTGATGCCGTCACCGATTCTATGCAAATGGCGCTCGCCGAGACCGGGCGTCGGCGCACGATTCAGGCTGACTATAATGCCAGACACGGTATTGTGCCCACCAGCATCAAGAAGGACGTCCTGTCACTTGAATATGCCACGGCGGAAATGGATGATGTACAACTGGATTTGGCCGCGGAGTCGTCGGCCGTCTATAGAGCAGAGGAAGCGACCGAACAGATCATCAAACGGCTGGAAATGGAAATGAAAGCCGCCGCCAAGGAGTTGGAGTTTGAACGGGCCGCGGCCCTCCGAAACCGGATTCGAGCATTGAAGATGAAGGAGTTAGAATTGAAACCAGAGGTCTAGCAGGTTGCAGTACGCTCAAAAAGTCGTTCAGCAAGGCCGCAGCGAGTAAGGCAGGCTAAGGTGCCTTGACCTCAGCCTTAACCTTCGAGAAAGCTGCTAGATGTTTTTGTAGAGATAGATGCCAAGAAACATTCCGAGGAGGCTGAGGAGGTTGATTTTTAGTTCGAAGCCTAGGGTGAGCTTGAGGAGGACCAGATCGATAGTCAATGGTGGGCTGATGCCGGGGGTAAAATTGGTGGCGAAGACTGATTGAATTGTGCCATGTGGGGCCATGACCCGGAGGATTTCTCCCAGTACTCCGCCCAATAGTCCACCGATGAGGACGAAAATGAGCAGAACCCAGGGTGATTTTTTCACGGCAACCGCCTTACAACTCTCTGCGTGGTCTCACGGAGATAAACAACGACGATAGCGAAAGGCCTACGACATGTCAATGAAATGTACGCTCCGGTAGTGAGTCAGTTTGAGGCAGAGAGCTCGGAAAGAATGAAAATCGGTTCGATATCCTGTTGGAAGATCCCGATGGCAACCTCTTCTGCGTGATTCAGGTCACCGGTGAGGCCTAAGGCACCAAAGAGAATAAGAGTAAACTGATCCCACTTACTACGCTCCGGTTCCCTTGACTTCAACCTGCCGCATCCTCTAAACTCCCCGATGGTCTTTTGCTAGAGTTTTCGAGGCGATCGAAGATCGCGGGTGAAGCTTCGATTGCCTTTTTCTTTGTGGCGCTATGCTGGACTCTCTCAGCGAAAAATTCGAGAATATTTTCAAGAAGCTACGCGGTTCTGGGGTCCTCACCGAACAGAACATCGCGGAAGCTTTGAAAGA
>JBKJZK010000113.1:0-3470 GCA_046715215.1 Nitrospiraceae bacterium | reverse complement strand
CGGCTACGTCGCCTACGTCTATCTGTCCTGGTTCTACTTGTATCTCGTGAATGTTCGAGGATTCGATGTGCTCCGCGGCGGAATCTATGCCTCAGCGCCCTTTCTGGCCATGTTGGTCTTTTGTCCTCTGGGCGGCTGGGTGACTGATCGACTCGCGGCCCGCTACGGGCTCACCACCGGACGGGCTGTGGCCGGCATGACCGGGATGGTCTTGGCTGGGTGCGCGATTGCGCTGGGTGGCGTCGTCGATTCTCCCTTTCTGGCGATCACCAGTTTGTCATTCGGCGCGGGCTGGCTCTATTTTGCGGTCGGCGCCTATTGGGCCTCGACGACCGATCTGTCCAAAGCCCATGCAGGGACCTTGTCAGGGCTTATGAACACCGGCGCCAATATCGGCGGAGCCATCTCACCGACCCTGACGCCATGGCTGGCCCATCATTGGGGCTGGCCGGTCTCGCTAGGCGTGGCCGCAACCGTGGCCATCGTGGACGGGGTCCTCTGGCTCAAGATTGACCCGGGCAAGGGACTGCGGCAGGACAAGTTCTGAGTTCTGAGTTATGAGTGCTGAGTTTTACGATTGAGAGTCGCGGTGAAACCTTCCGCCAACTCAGCACTCTCAACTCAGAACTCCTTCGGGGGCCTTGCCTCCGAAGGAACGCCCTTGCTACATTCGCGTCATGACCATGCAATTTCAAAAAATCGATCCGCGCGTCACCATCACGACGCCGCTCGGCGAGATCAAGATTCGCTTCTACCCTGACGACGCTCCGCGTCACGTCGAGAACTTTCTCAAGCTCGCGAAGATGGGATTCTATGATGGAACCACCTTCCATCGCGTCGTTCCCGGATTCATCATTCAGGGCGGCGATCCGTTGAGCAAGAATTCAGACCGTTCTCTGCACGGGTCGGGCAGTCCTGGCTATTGGCTCAATCCTGAAACCAGCGATCGGCCGCATAAACGGGGCGCGGTCGCGATGGCGAAGGTGCCACGGGAGAGCAACAGCACGCGGGACCCCAACGATAACGGCTCGCAGTTCTATATCTGTGTCGCGGACGCCAGCGGACTGGACCGAACCTATACCGTCTTCGGCGAGGTCTTTCGGGGAATGGAGGTAGTAGACAAGATCGTCGCCGCCGCGCGCGACGAATTCGACAATCCCTTGAAACCGATCACGATCACGATGACGGTGAAAGAGTAGAGAGCTGATGGCTAATAGCTTATGGCGTATGGCACGAGATCGGAAGGACCTAAGCTACCTAAGCTAGGGCCACAAACCAAGAGTAATGCGAACCGCTTCCTCGACCGCTGCGAGCTCATCCTGACTGAGAGTCTCAATCTTGGAACGCAATCGAGTTTTGTCCAGCGATCGAATCTGATCGCCTAATGCACGCGATGGCTTCCCCTTCACGGTAACAAGCGCTTCGCCAGGATAGAGGGAATTAACGTTACTGGTAAGCGGCAACACCACAACACGTGCGCCGAAGGCATTGCAGGAGTTATTTGAGACAATCACAGCCGGCCTGGTTTTCTGAATCTCTGACCCGAGCGTCGGGTCCAACGCCACCCAGTACACATCCCCGCGCCGTGGTGTCCGACTCACTTGGGCCATCCCTCCTCGTCAATGTGCTTCCAATCCTCGTCAAAACTTGTCCTCCATCGCTCTTTGCTGGCGGCTTGGTAAGCGGCGTTCAGCGCTTTGGCATCCGGATGAAGTTTGGCGCGGACCGCCCCAGCGATAAAGGCGCTGAGTTTCTTAGGAGGCACTTCTTTCTTGAGTCTCGCATACACATCGTCATCCATCGTAATGTTCAATCGAACCGACATGGCCACCTCCCGCAATAAAATCTATGCTGTATTGTATACAGGATACAATGCCCTGACAAGCCGTGCAAGACACCTTCAACACAACCGCTGCAGCATGAATCGCACGCTAGACCGTCTTCGGCAAGGTCTATCGCGGCATGGAGGTAGTGGACAAGATCGTCGCCCCCCCGCGCGACGAATTCGACAATCCGCTCGAATCGATCGAGATGAAGATGACGGTGAAGGAGTGAAGAGGTGATAGCGTATAGCTTATGGCATATGGCACAGACGGGAGAAAGGAAAAGAGCCTATCTCGAGTGGCTTATTGTGTCAGAAAGAAGCAAATTAAAGATGGCTTATGGTCGATCGCATTTCGCAGGGAAAACAGGACTTTTTTGTTTGTGCTATAGGCCATGAGCAATCCGCTCCTGCTTCCTGCCATCAGCTATAAGCCATACGCTCTGATCTTCATCAGGCTGAACTGCGCAACGGTTCGAGCCGATCGATCTCACTCGCCTTCGAACTGCGCATGGCATGCCAGAGATCCCAGTCCAACTGCAATCCAAGCCAAAAGTCTGCCGACATCCCGATCACACGCGCCAGACGAAGAGCCGTGTCGGATGTAATCGCCCGCCTGCCTCGAATGATCTCGTTGAGTCTGGGAAACGAGATTCCCAGACGCGATGCCAACTCCGACTGAGTAATGGCAAGGGGCTTGACGAACTCCTCCAACAACATCTCCCCTGGACGGGTGGGAGGCCGATGACGAGGTAACCGACGACCGACAAGCTCTTTCGAGTGACCCCGCCGCCCCGTCATAGTCCGACTCTTAATGATAGTCCGCGGTCTCACCCTCGTAGGCATCGCCAGCCTCCCATCTGAAGCATATCCGATATTGATCATTGATCCGAATACTGTGTTGCCCGCTCCGGTCTCCGCGCAACCGTTCTAGGCGATTCCCTCGTGGAACAGCGAGCTCGCTAAGGTCTCTGACTCGATTCACCTGATCGAGCTTCCTCCGGACAACCTGCCACAGGATGCGGGGGCAGGTTCGTCGGGCAATCGCCGTATCGACCCCATCAAAGATATTCTCTGTGCCTTGCCCACAAAACGACCGTATCACGGGCTATATTATAACGACATCCATGATAATCATCAATCACTACCGTGTCCACGTCACAGGCGCGATGGCCGCGGCGATCCGCTGGAGCCCGGCCCCCATGAAACAAACAGTGAAGAAGTAGCGGCGTGGAATGACACCCGTGCTACTCCACTGCTCCCGGAGCGCGCGCCCTAAGAAGGATGGGAAAGGAGCGGCCAGGTGCCCTTCTTGCTCGCAGAGCGCGCAATAAAAATGTGCTCGCTCGATGCGCGCAGTAAAGGGCAGCCTCGGCCACTCCTTAAAATAGGCATAGAGAATTTGAAGGGCCTCTCGACGGCGGCAATGGGACCAGCACGGGTGGCATCCCACGGGAATGAGATACGAGCAAGCTTGGATGAAGCATTATAGAAACGTGCGCGGTCGATATGCTCAATGGGGACCGTATCGGGGGGACTCGCTACCCCGCCATTATCCACGACGAGCTTGGCCACATAGGTGCCGGCCACGTCCGCGGTGAACGTCGGTCTAGCGGTCGTCGCGCCGGTGAGTGTCGCAGTGCTGCCC
>JBKJZK010000112.1:0-2759 GCA_046715215.1 Nitrospiraceae bacterium | reverse complement strand
CTACCCAGTTCAGCGCACAATGGTTTCTGGAGGGGGAGAAGGGCGTCCTTTCATCCGTACCACTCGGCAAAGACACCTTGGAAGTGCCGGGGCATGAACGCTATGGATTCCTGGAACTCAAGAAGCCCGAAGACACCTGGGACGTCGGGACGTATTTAGTGAAACTGTTCATCACGCCGCTCGGACAACAGTCGTTTCATGCGGGCAATCAAGTGGGCACCATGCGGTTTACCATTGTCGAGGGTGCTGCTCCTGCCGGTGTGAATCCACACAAGTAGGCGTTCATGAATAATGCGGGTTAGACAGAGAAAGGGAACAGGATGAGAGAGCGCATCAAAGTCATGGGTCAAGAGCAGCTGACGCTGCTCTATGAGCGATTCAGAGACGTATGTTTGGTCGAGAAAGAAGTCTGGAAAGAGATTTTTATGCCGCGCGAGGTGACGCAGGGGCCGGTACGAACGAACCTGCAAGATCGCTATGATGTAGAAATCGATGATCCCGTGATCGAAGACACCCTGAATGCAAATATCCCTCGCGGCAGCCAGGCCCTGGCCGCCGCGATTCAGGAATATCGAGCGCATATTTCGTTTTATCGAAAAGTCTGAGGGCTTTAGCCCGCATTATTCACGAGGGTTCGTGGCTTGTCGCAGTGTCGTGTCGGCGGTTGCAGTAGAAGCCTTCGTGAATGATGCGGGTTAGTGGGCCGTAAGCAGTCGCTCGACATCCTGCGCGATCTCTGGCGCCAACGGCTTCGTGCGGTGATGGTATCGGGCGACGACCTTTCCTGAACGATCGACTAAATACTTCTGGAAATTCCACTCCACCTCGCCGGGGAACTCGCTTTGTTCGGTCAGATACCGGTAGAGCGGATGTTTATCGTCGCCCTTCACGCTGATCTTGCTGAAGAGTGGAAACGACAGGCTGTACTTGGTGTAGCAGAAGGTTTTGATCTCTGCATTCGTCCCTGGCTCCTGCTTCCCGAAGTTGTTCGCAGGGAACGCCAGGATCTCGAAGCCCTTCTCCCTATACTGTTCATACATCTTTTCGAGGTCGGTATACTGCGGTGTATTGCCGCAGAAGCTGGCCGTGTTGACCAGCAACAGCACCTTGCCACGGAACTGACTCAGTGAGACCGGCTTCCCGTCAATATCATTCAGCGTAAAGTCATAGACCATGGGCGTCTGTGCCGCCATGAGTATGGTCCCTTCTTGTCTCGCCTGTGCGGGGCTCGGCTCAAGTAGGTCACTCGATCCACCACCGGCAATCAAACCCATTCCTGCGAACAATCCCACCAATGTATGACGCAAACTTCCCATGGAGCACCTAGCAGTTAGAGTCGTTCTAAGGCGTCAATGCGTGCTTCGATCGGGGGATGCGTGGCAAAGAAATGCATGAATCCTGATGAATTACCGGAGATCTTCATCGTCGCGAGCGCATCCTGTGTGGAGGACTCGACCTGCGAACGGGTGACCCAGCGATCGATCGCGCGCAGGGCTGAGATCATCGAGTCCTTGCCGTACACTTTGGCGGAAAAGGCATCCGCGCCATATTCACGCTGACGCGAAAACCAGCAGATCAGGACCGAGGCCAGGATACTGACGATGATCTGGAGCACGATCGATAGTCCAAATCCCAGCATGGCCTGATCCCGTTCTGCAAAGAACCGACGCACCCACATCGCAATGTAGTACACAAAGGTATTCATCAGCCCCGCCAACACGGTCGTCGCGAACATGTCCCCGTTGTGGACGTGTCCCATTTCGTGGGCGAGGACGGCTCGCACTTCCTGCTCCTGTAGATGGTTCACCAATCCAGTTGAGACGGCCACCATCGAGTTGTTCTTGCTGGGGCCGGTCGCGAAGGCGTTAGGATCGGGGGATTCATAGACCCACACCTCAGGCATCGTAATCTGGAGCCGTTGCGCGATCTCTTGGACGGAGCCATAAATGACCTGTTCGGCTTGCGACCGGGGTTGGGTGATCTGGCGGCAATCCAGCATGGCCCGAGCCATTTGTTTGGAGAACGCCAAACTGATAAAGGCACCGCCAAAACCGAAGACGAGGGCCCAGACTAACGAGCTGAGGTCGACCGATCCTCGCAGATCGATCCCGAACATGGGCAGAATGATATTGATAAGCAACGGCACGGTGAGCGAGAGCGTCACCATGATCAGAATGTTGGCGGCCAACAGCAGGAACATGCCTTTCATCCACTTCATCGAGATCCTCCTTCACGACCATGTTCTCGCCCCTTTATTCGGGCGAGTCACCAGTGAGAGTGATTATACTAACGAATTCCCTAAAATGCATCTCAATCGAGATTGCGATGACGATGTGTTGTAGGGAATAACTCATTAACTGCCAAGGTCAAGGCGCCCGAAGTGACTGAAACTCCTGGACAAAGTTGACCCATTCCCGTCCTTCCTGCTAGAAATGGCTCATTGAGGGGATGGCTATGCGATTGCTCAACATCTTGGCGACTGTCTGGTTACTGACATCTGTCGGATTGACAATCGTTCATGCAGCGGAACCCTCTCAGTCCGGCCCTCCTACGATGATCCCGATGGCGGCAGACGGGGTGCAGCGAGCCACAGTCACGCTTGATAGCTACTCGTATACTCCAAACCATCTGATCGTCGAAGCTGGGAAGCCGGTTGAACTGACGCTAACCAGTATGACGACGATTATCCCTCACAATTTTATCATCAAGGACCCAGCGGGAAACCTATCCGTCGAGCAGGATGTGAGTGCAGGCAAGAC
>JBKJZK010000111.1:0-3905 GCA_046715215.1 Nitrospiraceae bacterium | reverse complement strand
TTCAAATAATGGCGACCGCAGCGCCGAGCCGGAATTGCGCCGCATGTTGGAGGCCTACCAGTTCCTGAAGGAATACTTGAGCCTCAGTAATGTCGAGCCTCCGCGGTCACCAGATGCCACCTACCGTCCAACAGAATGAAACACACATGATAACCAATCCATCTCTGCCGTATGTGACCGACCAGCGCGCGCTTGAATCCCTCTGCCAGACGTTGCGGCAGAGTCCGCGACTGGCTCTGGATACGGAATTCGTTGGGGAAGACACCTTTATCCCACGACTCGAACTGATCCAAGTCGCCACCGTCGCCACCGCTGCCGTCATCGACTTTCCGGCTGTGCAGGCCAGCGGATCGCTCGACGTCTTCTGGGAACTCATCTGTGATGCTAAAATTGAGAAAATCTTCCACGCCGGGCGGCAAGATCTCGATCTGTTTGCCATCCATGCCGGGCAAATCCCGAAGCCGTTTTTCGATACCCAGATCGCCGCCGCCATGGTCGGGTATGGCGCCCAAGTCGCCTATGCGAACTTGGTCCAGCGACTCCATGGCACGAAGCTGGCGAAAGCCCATACCTTTACCAATTGGAGTGCGCGACCGCTCTCGGATGACCAAATCGCTTACGCCTTGGAAGATGTCGAATTCCTCCTGTCGATCCATACGCATTTACACGACCGCTTGAGTACACTCGGCCGGCTGGAATGGGTCAGTGAGGAGTTTGCACGCCTCGAAACGGCGGTGGGAGAAAAAAGTCGTGAACCGCAGGAACGCTATCAACGCATTCGCGGATGGGACACGCTCAAACCCAAAGGGGCTGCGGTGCTTCGTGAATTGGCTGCCTGGCGAGAGTCGGAAGCCCGACGCCGGAACGTGCCTCGCGGACGCGTCATGCGCGACGAGGTACTCCTCCAACTCGCACGCCATCCTCCCAAATCGGTCAATGAGCTTCGTGGTCTCCGCGGCGTCCATTCCTCCGAGGTCGATCGACACGGAGAACAGCTGTTGGCCACCATCACTTCGACACTTGCGCTTCCACCATCGACATGGCCGGAGATCCCTCGCGAGCGGAAACCGGATCCTGAGTCGACCGGCGTCGTCGAACTCCTGCAAGCCGTACTGAAGGGCCGCGCAGCGGAGGAGGGGATTGCCCCCACCATGCTCGCTACCAGCGGCGACCTACAAATACTCGTGGAAGCTAAGCAGAATCGGACAGCCCTTGATGTGCCTATCCTCCGTGGCTGGCGACGACAACTGGCAGGTGACCTACTATTGCAAGTATTAGATGGAGCAGTTACCGTCAGTGTAGACCGAACTTCCGGTGCCCTCCGGATGACCTAGCAGGATGCTGAAAAAGTCCGCCAGCGGCGTTCTCACATCGCTCAGAAGCTCAACGTACCGAAGCGTACGCCTTCGCCTCTTCGCTCGCTGCGGCCTTGCTTGGGACAAGGCGCGTCTCGGCGCGCCAGGGTTGGGCGGGTGAGAAGTCTGGCCTTTTTGAGCATCCTGCAGGTTAGTACCGTCCCTTGAACGCTGCAAACTGACGAGCCGTCTCTCACTGCTCCTGCTTGGCAACAACTTCATCAGACTGTTCAAAAACGGCCCTGACTCAGCCCGCTCCCTGGCAGCTCCCTCGCAATGCACCTTATTTTCCCTCGAAAAGCTATGATTTTAGGAGGGTCGCTGGCCTATTGCCTTCTACCGCCTGCTCCCTAGGCAGGGACGGACTGGTATGGATCTGGCACAAGTCTAGCTGGCTGCGGAAAACTCGAACCGTTAAAGGTAAAACGTTTCGGAGATAGACCACTCGACAGTCTTTCGTTTCACGTTTCACGGTTTCGGAAAGCTTCCTGCTATACCGAGGTACGAGCCATGCTAAACCTGCTCTGGAAATCCTTCCTCGCGGTTTTCTTCCCTGGAGGGCTGGTGTTTCTCATCGCGATTGGATTTCTCCGTCCTCAGGGGCTCCCACTGTGGCTGCAACAGCCAGTCGCAGCCCTGCCGTATATCGTCCTCACGTTTGGGCTCATCTTTGGCTGGTACTTTGCCAGCAGCCGCATGATCCTTTCCCTACTCGTGCTGGCACTTGCCGATCGTGCCCTGGTGTTGTTCCCCCCCACCGATGCTGATCAGGCTGCCCTAAACGAGACGATTATCGCCATAACCGCCTTTCTCGTCCCTCTCAACCTGCTGGCCTTTTCCATCCTGAAAGAAGATTCCCTCTCGACGTTTCGTGGTTTGACGCGTGTAGCGCTCGTCTTGGTTCAACCTTTTCTTCTGCTCTGGCTCTGCCTTCCGGACCAGCGTGACCTGGCCTCCTCCTTCACACGAGAGTACATCCCCTCGCTGTACACGGAATGGACGCCGATTCCACAGCCGGCGCTGTTTGCCTTTGCCACAGCGTTGCTGCTGCACGTCATACGATTCTCCCTCCATCGTGACCCACTGGAGGGAGGAGCAATTTGGGCTCTGTTTGCCATATTTGTTGTCTATCATACGAGCCGCAACGGCTGGCAACCGACAAACTTTTTCATGGCGGCTGGACTGATTCTCTTCGTCACATTGCTTCAATCCTTCTATCAGCGGACCTATCGCGACGAACTCACCGGCATTCCCGGTTGTCTGGCCTATGACGAAGCGATCGGGCAACTCGGGAAGAGATTTTCCATCGCAGTCATCAGCATCGACCAACTGACCCAGTATGCCAATGCCCATGGAAAACCTGTCAGCGAACAGATTCTGAAACAGGTCGCACCAAGAATTCAGGCCGCTTGTTCTGATGGGCAGATCTTCCGAACGACCGGCGAGGAACTCACCGTGCTGTTCCCTGGAAAATCGACCACAGAAACTTTGAGTACCCTGGAGACCGTCCGGAAAACGATCGAAGCCATCTGTCTGTTCCTCCGAGGACGAGATCGGGTCTGGGAAAAACAGCGAGGGAGCAAGAAGGCCGGATCACGAGACCGAGCACTCCCGATCACCCTGAGTATCGGCGTGGCGGAAAAAGTGAGCGACAGCGCCACGCTGACTCTGGTGATCAAGTCGGCCTATCGCGCCCTCTATGAGGCCAAGGGGATAGGAGGGAACGTCGTGAAGCGTGGTGTGGCGGCGGTTGATCCGGCACGACGGTCTCATGCCGGAGCGGGACGCATAGTGGCGAGTGGAGAATACGAAACGTAGGCCTGGCTAGCAGGCTGTTCAAAAAGGCTGTCTAGCAAGGCCGCGGCGAGTGAAAGCCCGAGGCGTACCCTCTGGGGTACGTTGAGGGTCTGAACGATGCGAGAACGATGCTGGCGGACTTTTTCAACAGCCTGCTATAGAAGTCCTTTCACAGATTCCGCCGGTCTGGCTAAGATCACCTTCTCGCCCTTCTCGACAATCGGACGCTGAATGAGATCCGGATGGGCCACCATCACATCAAGCCATTCATCATCCGTTTGATTTTTTTTCGCTAAACCGAGCTCCTTGTAGATATCCTCTTTGGTTCTCAGTATATCCTTCGGCGAGAGCCCCGCCTTCTTTAAAAGACCCTTGAGTTGCGCCTTGGTGAAGGGCTTCTCATAGTAGTTGATGGCCGTGAAGGGCTTGCCGCTCTCTTTTAACAACTGCACCGCCTGACGGCATGTGCTACAGGTTGGTTTCTGGTAAATTGTCACTTCAGCCATGTTCAATCTCCTTTCATAGCCCGGCCTACATGAATATCTGCTACGTCGCGTACAGCATCGTTCGGGAAGCGCGCGACAGGCATGATTCGAAGTTCGGGGTTCGAAGTTCCGAAAACCTCGGACCTCAGACCCTCATTCATCTCGCCCTTCCCGATCCTCCCCTAACTCAGAACCCAGAACTCAGAACTTCTTCGCTGCCTTGCGCCATTTTTACCTGTGTGATACATGGGGCTCATCTTACTTCACA
>JBKJZK010000110.1:0-1900 GCA_046715215.1 Nitrospiraceae bacterium | reverse complement strand
GGATAATCTACCAACTCGACTTCCGAACCCCCGGGATCTCACCCTTCAGGCTCAGCAACCGAAAGCAAATTCTGCACATACGAAACCGGCGCAAGAACCCTCGCACCCGCCCACAGATCTCACACCGGTGATAGTCTCTGACCGGAAACTTCGCCTTGACGGCCGATTTATTTCTGAGCGCTAATCTCGACACCTGCAGCTCCTTCGCTTGACATTACGTCCGGAATGGCATCCCCAAATGCTTCAACAGCGCCCGTCCCTCATCGTTGGTCCTGGCGGTCGTGACAATCGTGATATCCATACCATGGATGGATGCGACCTCGTCATACTTAATTTCGGGGAAGATGAGCTGTTCTTTGAGTCCAAGCGTATAATTGCCTCGGCCATCGAATGACTTTGGCGAGACGCCCCGGAAGTCTCGAATCCGTGGCAACGACAACGTCACGAGACGATCGAAGAACTCCCACATCCTGCGACTACGCAACGTGACCTTTGTGCCGATCGGCATCCCTTGGCGCAACTTGAAGGAGGCGATGGCCTTCTTCGCCTTTGTAATCAGGGGTTTCTGGCCCGTAATCGCGCCCAATTCCCCAGCCGCGCTCTCCAGTAGCTTCACGTTCTGAATGGCTTCCCCCATCCCCACATTCAGCACAATCCGCTCAAGCTTCGGGACCTGCATGATGTTTTTGTAGCCGAACTCTTTCATGAGGGCGGGCACAACCTTCTGCAAGTAGGCCTCCCGCATCCGTGGATTGAACTTGGATTCTTCGCTGCCCTCGTCCATCGCCTGCGGTGCCGACGAGCCTTCTTTTTTCTTGGGCGGTCGCCGCTCTGACGTCTTACCGCCTTTCCCTGATTCAACCTTCGCCATCCGGCGTCCTCACTCCTACTCGACTGAGTCGTTCGATTTTTTGCTGAACCGGACCCGCCGGCCATCATCGAGCGTACGCACGCCCAGCCGGGTCGGCTTCTGCGTCACAGGACAGAGATACATCACATTTGAGACTGCAAAAGGCGCTTCCCGCTCGAGGATGCCACCTTGCTTCACTTTCTGATTCGGCTTCGTGTGGCGCTTGATCATGTTCAACTTTTCGACCACAACCTTTCCCACTGCGGGATCAACCGAAAGCACTTTACCGGATTTGCCGCGATCACGCCCGGCGATCACAACCACCACATCACCCTTACAAATTCGACTCTTCTTCAACGCCTGCTTATTCATCCCGCCGTCTCCACCATCGCTACAGCACTTCCGGAGCTAGGGAAATAATCTTCATGAACTTCTTCCATCGCAGCTCACGCGCGATCGGCCCAAAGATACGAGTCCCAACGGGATCCCCATCCTTGTTGATCAGTACACAGGCATTCCGATCAAACTTAATGTAGGAACCATCCTCGCGACGCACTTCCTTCGTCGTCCTCACGACCACCGCGCGGCTCACATCACCCTTCTTGACCGTGGCCGCAGGAATGGCCTCTTTCACAGCCACGACGACAATGTCTCCGAGAGAGGCATACCGACGCCTGGTTCCACCAAGCACATGAAAACACATGGCCTGCTTGGCGCCAGAGTTATCGGCCACATCCATGTATGTATAGCTTTGAATCATAGTCCCTGTATTTCCTCTACCGTTCGAACGATCTCGGCCTACTCACCCCGTCCCTTTTCCACAACCTCGACAACCCGCATATGCTTATCTTTACTGATAGGCCTCGTCTCGACCATGCGCACACGGTCGCCGACGTTACAGGCATTATCCTCATCGTGGGCCTTGAATTTCGTCACCCGCCGAAGCACCTTCCGATAGAGTGGGTGAATAACCGAACGCTCAATCTCGACGACCACGGTCTTATTCATCTTATTGCTGACCACACTCCCCACCCATTCACGCCGCTTATT
>JBKJZK010000109.1:0-3930 GCA_046715215.1 Nitrospiraceae bacterium | reverse complement strand
CGCTTCTTGCGTGTGCCTTGCACGACAAGAAGGTCGCTCCGATCCTCGTACACGACAATGGGAGAACCACTGCCGAGAAAGGAATAGCGTGCCCATTTCTCACCACCCTCAATGGACTCTAGGAGGTAGGCTGAGGGGCCATGATCGATTTTGGCAAAGGCAGAGACGGGGGTGTCATAATCCGCGAGAATCTCTCGATAGAGCGGAACGAGATTGCCCTCACCGGCATACTGCCGAAATTGGTCGAGACTGAGTGAGTATTGCGGCGGGGTCACGTAGTCGTCCTATTATTCTTGGCCTACGATGAGCCTCTGTCCTACCTCGATAATGTCGTCCGGCAGCTTGTTCCACTTTCTGACCTTGTCGACCGTGACGGCATAGCGCCGACTGATCCGATAGAGCGTTTCACCAGGCTTCACGACATGAACGCCGGACGATCGCATACTTCCCAGCAACGAATCTGTTGCCCCGGGCACAGCCGGAACCTCCGGAGCGATATCGAGAGGCGACGCGCTCAGATCCACAGTATCGGACGCCGGTTCAACCGGCAGTGCCTTCCGCATCGGTTTGAGCGCGCGCTTCATATCGGCTTTGGCTTTGCGTTCCAGCAGCGCCGATTCCTTCATGGCCTCGGCTTCTTCCTGCACGCGGACCATTTGTTCCCGAGCGGCTTGCACCTGCGCCGTGAGTTCCCGATTCCTGGCTTCATACTCCATCAATTCATTTTTGCTCCGCTTCGCTTCACTATCGAGTTCGCCGGTTCGCCTCTCTTCCTGAGCCAGAAGGCGTTGGAAATTCAGGCTGCGCGCCTTTTCCGCATCGTACTTCTCCGCCATGACACATCCGCTCAACAACAGCCCCCCACAGATGATGGTGACGATTCGATAGCAGGATCTCGGCATCAACTTGTTCACGCAATTCTCCCCTTTCATGTATGCCTCCTCTGACGGTCGTGAGGGCGTTTCCCTCTCGCAGCGAGGGGTGGACACTGGCTCCGATCAATGGAAAATCGACTCAATTAAGTTTCTTACAATAATGTCTATCGCAGTGAAAGTCAAAGCGAATATGGCGCCTTCATCGTTTGACCCACTCCCTAACCCTATGGTACGGTTTGGGCTGTCACGTCCTCTGTTCGTCGCCATCCAGTCTTATGGCCCACGCCCACATTCTTGCCAGCCTGAATGCCCTCAGGGATGAAATCAGACGTCACGACTATCTGTACTACGTCAAGGATTGCCCGGAGATTTCCGATTCCCAGTACGATCGTCTTTTTCGAGAACTGGTCGAACTGGAACAGGCCCACCCTCAATTGGTGACGACAGATTCTCCCACCCAACGTATCGGGGCGCCGCCGCTCCAGGAATTGGTCAAGGTTCCCCACGAACAGCCGATGCTCAGTCTGGACTCAATTGTAGAACAGAGTGAGGTCCTGGCGTTCGACCAACGGATGAAACGCGAACTGGAAACCACGTCCGTTGAGTACAGCGTCGAACCAAAATTTGATGGATTATCGGTCGAACTGAGGTACGACCATGGGATCTTTACCCGTGGAGCGACCAGAGGCGACGGAACGACTGGAGAGGATGTGACGGTCAATCTTCGCACGATCCGTTCATTACCGCTGCAGTTGCACACACAATCCGACCTCCCCGACCATCTTGTCGTGCGGGGCGAAGTCTATATGCGCCTCGACGATTTTCAAGTCTTGAATCGCCGGATCATAGAACGAGGCGGCGACGCGTTCGCCAATCCACGCAATGCAGCCGCTGGTTCACTCCGACAACTGGACTCCACGATTACCGCGACCCGTCCGTTGGTTGTGACTTGTTACGAAGTCATGACCCTATCCATGCCCGCTCCACCGACACATTGGGATGAGCTGGAGACGTTGGCCCAGTGGGGTCTCCCGATACCTGAGGGTGAGCGTCGACGGCTCTGTGTTTCCATCGAAGACGTGATGGCGTTCCATCGCGGTACAGAATCGATGCGAGATCAACTGCCCTATGAAATAGATGGTGTGGTGGTGAAGGTCAATCGTAGAGACTGGCAGAGTCGCCTGGGCATGAAATCTCGTAGCCCTCGCTGGGCCATCGCCTACAAATTCGCACCACGCAAGGAAATCACCGTCGTGCAGGATATCGTCGTCTCTGTCGGAAGAACCGGAACCGTCACGCCGGTCGCGTTATTGAAACCGGTGGAGGTTGGTGGTGTCACCATCAGCCGAGCCACATTGCACAACGCCGATGAAGTGGCAAGAAAAGACGTTCGGATCGGCGATACTGTCAAGGTGGAACGGGCCGGCGATGTGATTCCTGCGATTGCCGAGCGTGTTCCCATCCCCGGTGAGCAACGCACCACTCCCTTTCGCATGCCGGACCACTGCCCCGTTTGTGGATCACGTGTCGGTCGCGAGGGGGCCTATTTCTACTGTACCGGGCAATTGGTCTGTGGTGCTCAACTGAAGGGGACTATTGAACATTTTTCGTCCAAGCATGCACTCAACATCGAAGGCTTAGGGAAGAAGACCGTGGCGCAGTTGGTTGACGAGGAACTGGTACGATCACTCGCCGACCTCTATCGCCTGACCAAAGCCGATCTCGTTGCACTTGAAGGATTTGCCGATCGGTCCGCTACGCTCCTTTCGGAATCGATTGTGGGCAGTAAAACCGTCTCCTTGGCTCGGTTTCTGATAGGACTCGGGATCCGGCAAGTCGGACAACATATCGCCAAAGTCCTTGCTCGTGAGTTTGGGTCTCTCGAGGAGATCATGTCGGCGAATCGGGAACGATTTCAAGAAATTCGTGAAATTGGTCCTGAAATTTCCGAGAGCTTGGTGGTCTATTGGTCTGAACCGCACAACCGGGAGATCATCGCACAGCTCCAGGAATCCGGCGTACAGATTGCACCGGGCCTGGCAAGGGGCGACCGGAGGAAATCCCCGCTCGCAGGGAAGACGGTCGTATTTACCGGTGGGCTGGATCACTTCACGCGAGACGGCTCGCAACAGGCGGTGGAAGCGGCAGGAGCACGTGTGTCCTCAAGCGTGAGTAAAAAGACGTCCTATCTGGTGGTGGGACGAGACCCAGGTTCCAAACTGGACCAAGCCCGTACGCTGGGGGTGACGATACTGACGGAACAGGAGTTCGCCGCCCTGATTGGGGAGGACGAGAAAGGGCTTAGCTGACGAGGTCAAGGTTCGGGGCTTCTATGTGAGCCGGCGATTTCTCTTCACGAAAGATTTGGACGCTGCGGATGGATCGAGGCTCGGCTTCGTGGATGAGGATCCGGCAGTTGGCGATCCGCAATTCTTCTCCCACCTTGGGGATTCTGCCAAGCTCCTGTTGAATAAGGCCGCCGATCGTCACTGCTTCATCGCCGAGGTCGACTTTCAGGAAATCGTTGACCTTGCGCACTTCGGTTCTACTGTGAACAAGAATATGGTTCTTCCCTAACCGTTTGATCAGTTCTTCCGTGATATCGGTTTCATCCATGATCTCCCCGACCACTTCTTCGAGAAGATCTTCAAGCGTAACAATCCCCATCACGCCGCCGAACTCATTGACCACGACGGCCATATGCCGTTTCTCCTGCTGAAACTGCTTCATAAGGTCGTCCGCCGTCTTGCCTGAGGGAACGAACAGCGGGGGATAGGCATTTTCTTTGAGATTCGCCTCATTATTCCCCTTGGCGAGATCTGTCAATGACCTCGTCTTGTAGATAATGCCCTTAATGTTATCGAGCGTCCCGTCATACACGGGGATCCGCGAGTATTTCGAGTTATAGAGGAGTTCCTGAGCCTCTTTCAGGCGTAGGTTCCCATCCAATGAGAAGACATAGAGGCGAGGGGTCATCGCGTCTTCAGCTGTGATGTCTTTAAGCTGGAAAACGTTCTTGATCATCTTCACCTTCTCAACCTCAATGGTCCCGGTC
>JBKJZK010000108.1:0-3519 GCA_046715215.1 Nitrospiraceae bacterium | reverse complement strand
TGTCCCGCCTGACGGCTTCCAATGCTTCGAGCCCGTCTTGGGCGGCCGTCACCTCAAAGCCTTCGCGCTCCAACAGCGACCGCAAGAGCGTGACGACGCTCTCCATGTCTTCGACGATCAGTATCTTGGCCATTGGGGACATGATAAGCCTGTATTATTCATGAACGTTTCTGCTGCAATCGCGGATTCGGAAGTCAGAATCCACGGTATTTTCTCTTCGCGCCACGATCATGTATAGGGCGCTCGACTTCACAAGCGCGGTGACGACCCACCTGAACGCGGTCGGCCCAGCGTCCACGCAGGCGGGCTCGCGGCTCGGTCGGTCAACATACTGTTTCAAGTATGCCTCCTTCCCTCGCGGCTCCGCGCGCCTGTCTCGCGTGGCGACTGCGCGATTCGCCACGAACCGTCATAAATAATGCAGGCTAGCGGGTTTACGGTTCAATCAAGCGGCGTCGGATGGAATACCGGACCAAGCCGGCCGTGTCATGGATGTCCAGCTTGTCCATAATCCGATGGCGATGACATTCGGCGGTCTTGACGCTGATCCCCAGCATCCCGGCCACCTTTTTCGTTGTCATGCCTTCCGCCACGAGCTGCAGCACTTCCCGCTCCCGGGTGGTCAGGGGGTCGGGAGGCAGATCCGTCTTCGCGAGATAGGCGCGGATGACTGTTTGTGAAATGCCCGGGCTCAAATAAAAGGACCCCTTCGATACCTCGCGGATGGCCCGTACGACGTCTTCGACCGCTTGTGTCTTCAAGAGATAACCTTTAACGCCGGCGCGCAGCGCTTCCATAACAAACGCATCGTCGGTGTGCATCGTCAAGAGGAGGGACTTGGTCTGCGGCGAGATGCGCCGGATTTCCCGGACGGCATCCAACCCATTGAGCAGCGGCATCATGACATCCAGGACGGCAAAGTCCGGTTGGGTCTGTTGCACGATCCGGATGGCCTCGCGGCCGTCTCCCGCTTCGCCGACCACCGTCAATCCCTCGGCCTCCAACAAGGCTTTCACGCCTTGTCGCAACAACATGTGATCGTCGGCCAGCATGATGCGGAACGACATCGGAGAAAAGACTTTTTGGGCTTCGCGGTCCGGTCGGCGGCCAACCTGCATTGGTCCCGAAGAAACTCGCGTCATCGGCTGCTCATGCATCACGGCATTTTCCTCCTGTTGTGTGGACATGCTCATGCCGTTCTCGTCCTTATTTCAACCGTAACCGTATAGACGCCTCTCAGTTACTAGGCGAACCCCCAGTAGGGGTGCTCCAATGCCCCAGGCTCCTGTTGATGCTGAAAAAGTCCATATTTCACCCTCCCAACCCGCGTGACGCGAAACGTGCGTTTCACTGAAGCGGCGTTCTCGGTTTCTTCGTCTTAAAAACAAAAACTAGGGATATCACCAGTACGATACGTCCGGCCCTCCCGTTACAGTGAGGAGCATGCCCAGCAAGGAGGCTTCGACTTGGCTGCCACGATGATCCTTCAGATTTGCTGCCTGTGCAAGCAAGTCTCCGACGAACGAGTCGGGACTTCAGCCCAAGTGGAATGGACCCACTTACAGACCCTTCTTGACCGGCATCACCTGGACCAGGACGGCGTTCGACTTAGTCACACCTACTGCCCCTCCTGCTACGAGAGACAAGCCCGAGCCTGGCGAGTTCCCTCTATAGCGGCCTCTCCCCGCACAGGCAAAAGAGCGGCATAACCAAATCGATTCGTGCAGCTCTGCTGCGAACACCGATACGCGGCTCTTGTGTGAAGCGTCATTCGTCTCACGAAGGCTTGAGGTCTGAGAATTGAGGCCCCCGCTTCACGCCTCCTAAGGCTGATACGCCGTCGCGCCGGCTCTGGCGAGCATATTCGAGACCATCTGCCCGACGACCGGTTGACTCCGCAGGTGCTGATTAAAGAAAATCGTTCCCGCGGCAAAGACGAAGGCCCCGCCTCGTTCGTAGATGGTCGATTCATGACGGCTGCCCAGCGTGACGGGGTTCGGTACTACGGATGAGGCCAGCACCGTAATGCCCTGTGGCGTTCTTCCGTTAGCGACCAGACCGTCCCACTCTGTAAAGACGAGGCCCGGAATGTGCTCGTCATTAGACAGCCCTGTCCCTCGATACACCCAATGACCTGCGTTGGCGACGACCCAATCCGCAGGCTGCTCAGTGTGGCTGCCGTCTGACATGACTCCCAATAATTCGTTTTCAGGACGGTTCACGGAAGGATCGCGGAAGCGCCTTGTGACCAGGCTCGGGTTATTAGGGTGCATCGGATCCTCGATGAAATTTTCCTTGTAGCAGACGATCACCCGGTCGTTATTCTCGTAACGTATCTGCCAGTACAACGTATTGCCCGTGAGAAACGCGAGGCTCGTGCCGCGGGCGAGGGCGGTTTCCAAGCGATCGAATTCCGCCGCCGTCGCGTACTCTTCGTGCCCCACGAGTATGAACAGCCGGTGATTGCCGATCCGCCCATTCGCGCCTCCGATATCGGCGCTCGATAGATACTCCACGTCATATCCATGATCTTCCAGCCAGATCACGGCCTCGTGTTCCTGGTAGAGGAACGTTCCCGTTCCGTTTCCGTATTGTCTGGCGATGGGGCGGTCCAGCGAGACCTTCCGGGCTTTCCCGCCGGATAGGCCGTGCGTGGACACGTACAGGCTTTCGCCGCCGTAATCGTTGTACGCTTGATAGGTCGCGGTTGGGAAATGCACCCCCACCTCGGCATCGCGGGTATCATCCCGTAGAATGAACAGCGCGGCTGTCTGCCGCCCGTCAGCTTTGGTCAAGCGCACGAGATAGATACCGGTCAGCCAAGGGCTTCCATCATCGTGCCGCGTCGAAACGGAAAACGTGGGAGGCCAACCGGCGACGACGAGGCCGGTGGTCGGCTCAAACGTGAGGTCTGCCTGACGCGGCGCCGCAACCGGTCCGCCTTGCGCGTAGAGGCGGCCACCCATTCCACCATACCCCCCCAGGCGAAACACTTCCCACGTAAATTGGCCGGCCGGGTTGGCCGACGCGGAAATCCGCACGTCCGCTCCCGCCGCGTAACCGTCGCGGTCGGTATAAGCCGCGATCTCACCGTTGGTCTCCGGGTTCCCGATCCGCCAGGCAGAGGTGCCGGGAAGGGCGTTTTCACGCGCGATTGCATTAGTGCCGGTCGTTCCGATTGGACCGGGAGCGCTTTCAGGGGTACCGTCCCCGCCGCCGCCACTGCACTGAAGCTGAGTGATGAAAAGACTGCCTGCCAGCAGCGACAGAAATACACGGCTCCAATTGGTAGATCGGGACGGATCAGGAGAAGTGAACATACGAATCCTCCTCGGTCGTTGTGATCGGTGGCGCACCGGGCCGATCGCTGCATGAATATGCTTGTGCTAGTGGTGCATCCGAAGAGTGGTTCGCCCGACCACTCTGAGTGGATGATGCTGGCGAATGATCGATCAGCAAGAACCGGACCTAAATGAAGGGTGAGGATCAGGCACATTGCAAGGGTTTTCGTCAGGGACC
>JBKJZK010000107.1:0-1293 GCA_046715215.1 Nitrospiraceae bacterium | reverse complement strand
TCGAGGATTTGCCGATGGCCGCCGAACAGATTCGAGAGGTGTTGCGGGCGCGGCACCGGCTTCAGGCGGAGCAGGACGACGACTTCACGATCCGGACGCAGGTCGATATCGGGAAGGTCCAAGAAGGTACCAGTGAGACCTTGACGATGATGTTGTTTGCCATTGCCTCCGTGTCCCTGTTAGTCGGTGGGATCGGCATCATGAATATCTTGCTTGTGTCCGTGACGGAGCGGACGAGAGAGATCGGGATCCGCATGGCGGTGGGAGCTAAACGTCGGCACATCGTGATGCAGTTCCTGATCGAGGCCATGACGTTGAGTCTGGTGGGAGGCGCGTTGGGTATCGTACTGGGAATTACCGGGGCGAAGTTGACGACGCTGATTGCCGGCTGGCCGACCATCATCTCCGGCAACGTCATCATGCTCGCGTTTTTCTTCTCACTCGTGGTCGGCCTATTCTTCGGATTGTACCCTGCGAACAAGGCCGCTCGCCTCAATCCTATCGAAGCGCTCCGGTACGAATAGGCGCGGATTTTAGCTCGGATTATTCATGAGCGCTTCTGCAGTAGTCGCGGATTCGCTGATGCCACGAACCGTCATGAACAATGCGGGCTAGGAACTGGGAGTAGGCGTCAAATGCACTTCGATGCGAGGGTTGTCCCTATCGATGTGTTTGTAGAGGTGGGTTTCGACGATGCGGTTGTCGTTGATGCCGAGTCCCTCACAGAGGGCATCCTGCGCGATCTTGAGCCCGCCATCGACGTCTCGTCGTAGGGCCGAGGTGAAATAGAACCGGATGGACAGGGTGAGCCACTCCGACTGGAGCCGTGCAAGCAGGGCAGCCCGGTGAGAGGACTGCGCCAACTTGAGCCACACGAGTTGTCCTACCTGGGCCTTATAGGCACGACCAGCCGAAGAGATCAAGCGTCGACCATTCACTGTGGCATATTGATGGTTCACGCTGGGAGGCACAGGGAGGGTCAAGACTACCGCATGACTCTCGGTCAGTGGGTGCGGTGATGGGGATACAGGCATGCGGGAGCTCGGAGCCGTTCTTGGGGCGATACGTGGTACCGCGACCTTCTTGTCAGGGTTCCGGTAGGAGGTCATGCGAACGGCCCGTGGAGAGGAGAGAAGCCGGGGCGGGCGCCGAAACGTAGGCATACGCTCGAGCTTACAGGAGATTGAGGATCTTGGACATGTTCTGCTCGTACCGCTCTTCAGATTGGGCGATATAACGACGCCATTTGCTCGGATTCCAGATCTCCATGCGATGGTACAAGCCGACCAGAAT
>JBKJZK010000106.1:0-2357 GCA_046715215.1 Nitrospiraceae bacterium | reverse complement strand
GCAACTTGACGGGGAACCACCCTATTGGATGTGCATGTCGTGCTTGTCAGAAGTCTTCTATCGCAAGGTGCCGATGCCGGATTGCCCGACGTGCCATGGCGTCTCGACTTATGAGGCCTTCACGCTTGAGGCGATTCGTGATTGGGGCACAGAGGATTTGGTTGCCAAAGCCGGTATCGCCCAACAGACCGCCAGTCATGAGCCTGTCCCTATAGTAGCGGTTAAGTCCGCCGACTAACAGGCTGCGGAAAAACGAGGCTTGCCTGCTGGAAATCCAATGATCCGCATGTCTGGGTCAACAGGACACGAACCCGCAGGATGCTCAAAAAGTTCGGCCAGCAAGGCCGCAGCGAGTGAAGGGCCGAGGCATACCCTCTGGGTACGTTGAGGGTCTGAACGATGCGAGAACGCTGCTGACGGACTTTTTCAGCATCCTGCTAAGTCTTCACCACCCGCGGGGCGTCTCTTGTGCAGGAACCACGTCCGTTCTTGATCGGAGGTCTATGGCGCCACGGGGAGACCGTTGTCCCTGTGAACAATCCGTTTACAGGGCAGCTCCTCGCCGAGGTGTCAAACGCGAGTTCCGCCGACGCCGAAGCTGCGGTTCAATCGACGGTCGATGCCGCTGCAGTCATGAGGGCTTTGCCGTCCCATGCCCGTTATCATGGGTTGCAGAAGATCGCAGGCGGGCTCTATGACCGACGTGAGGAATTTGCCCGCCTGATGACGGCTGAAGCCGGCAAGCCGATCACCGACGCGAAGCGGGAAGTCAGTCGGGCAGTTCAGACATTTACCATTGCGGCCGAAGAGGCGAGGCGCATTCCGGGCGAGGTGATTCCCCTCGACTGGACGCCGGGGACGGATTCCCATCTCGGCATTCTTCGTCGGGTTCCGATCGGTCCGGTGCTCGGAATCACTCCCTTCAATTTTCCCCTGAATCTTGTGGCCCACAAGGTCGCTCCGGCTTTGGCCGCCGGCAATTCCATTCTCATCAAGCCGGCGCCACAGACACCCCTGACCGCGTTACTCTTGGGCGAAGTGGTTCTGGAGGCTAGACTTCCTCCTGGAGCACTCAACATCCTGCCCTGCGACAACAGGATTGCCGAACAACTTGTCGTCGATCCTCGATTCAAACTCCTGAGCTTTACCGGCAGCGCCTCCGTGGGATGGATGCTGAAGGCCAAGTGCGGGAAGAAGAAGGTGGTGTTGGAACTCGGCGGAAACGCGGGCGTGATCGTGGAGCCCGATGCCGATCTCGAGTTTGCCGCACAACGCTGCGCAGTCGGCGGGTTCGGGTATGCCGGTCAGACCTGTATCTCCGTTCAGCGAATCTTTGTCCATCATTCCATTGCGGACCTTTTCACTACGAAGCTCCTGTTGCAAGTCGCGCGTCTGAAGGCCGGCGATCCGAGCGACGATTCGACGGTGGTCGGACCATTGATCGATCCGGCCGCGACCCATCGTGTCGAGGCGTGGGTCGGGGAAGCCGTGTCGCAAGGGGCGCGGGTGCTTCTGGGAGGCAAACGGATGGGCTCAGTGATGGAGGCAACTGTGCTCTCGCACGTCACGCCAACGATGAAAGTCTCTTGTCAGGAGGTGTTTGGGCCAGTGGTGACCGTGACCCCTTACCGACACTTCGGTGAAGCGATCACGGCGCTCAACCAGTCTGACTATGGGCTCCAAGCTGGGGTGTTCACCCAGGATGTGAATAAAATTTTTCATGCCTTTCGATACCTTGAGGTTGGGGCCGTGCTGGCAAACGAGGTTCCGACGTTTCGCGCCGACCACATGCCGTATGGTGGCGTGAAGGACTCCGGGCTCGGGCGTGAAGGGGTTCAGGCCGCGATCGAGGATATGACCGAGCCTCGCATGCTAGTGTTGAATCTCAAATCACCTGCCGAGGCTTAGCAGGATGCGGGAATATCTTCAGGGTCTGCACGTGTGGCACAACGGGGAAAACACTCCCGCAGGATGCTCAAAAAGGCCGGACTTCTCACCCGCCCGCCCCAAAGTCTGCCAAGAGAAACTCTTCGCCCAGGGACGCGCCTTCTCCCAAGCAAGCCCGCAGCTCCGGGGCTGAGACACGCCTCACGTTTTACGGTCCTTGTGAACGATGCGAGAACGAAGCATGGGAATAGGCGTGTCTCGGCGCGCCTGGGTCGGGAGGGTGAGAAGGGCGACTTTTTCCGCATCCTGTCAGAAAAAATGCCGGAGGATATTGCGAAGCGTTGCCAATCTTGGTACAACAGCGACCCTGTGCCTATATAAGGCTTACCGTAGGCGTATATCAGCTAACAACGCGTCCGTCACCCGATTGGTCGGACGAAGTAAGGAGAAGAAACGATGGTACCTACGCA
>JBKJZK010000105.1:0-2317 GCA_046715215.1 Nitrospiraceae bacterium | reverse complement strand
ACGCGCAGGGACAGGCAATAATCAGGACCGCCACGGCGTTGACCAGCGCATAGGCCAACTTCGGCTCTGGGCCCCAGATCGCCCAGGCCGCTGCCGTAATAAGCGCAGCAACCACAACCAGGGGGACAAAATACGCCGCGGTCACATCGGCGAGACGCTGGATCGGCGCCCGGCTCCGTTGTGCCTCACTGACCATCTGCACAATCCGGGCAAGCATCGTGTCTCGGCCGACACGTTCAGCGACCATCACTATCCCGCCTGTGCCGTTGATGGTCCCCCCGGTCACCCGTACCCCGATTGTTTTTTCGACCGGGATCGATTCTCCCGTGATCATGGATTCATCCACAGCGGTCGTACCTTCTTGGACCATCCCGTCGACCGGCACTCGCTCCCCTGGCCTGACGCGCAGTCGATGGCCCACCTGAATATGATCGAGCGGGACATCTTCTTCTTGTCCGTCCGGCTTGATCAGCCTGGCTTTCTTTGGCGCAAGCCGGAGCAACGCGCGAATCGCGGAGCTCGTCTGACTCCGAGCCTTCAACTCAAGGACCTGACCGAGCAGGACGAGCACCGTAATCATGGCCGCAGCCTCGAAATAGACCGCGATCGAGCCATCATGTAGCCGGAATGAACCAGGGATCAGCGTCGGCGCGACAGTGGCAACAGTGCTGTAGCCATAGGCTGCCCCCGTTCCCATAGCAATGAGCGTAAACATGTTGGGGGCCCGGTTCACCACCGAGGTCCACCCGCGCTGGAAAAACGGCCAGCCGCCCCAGAGCACCACCGGCGTCGCCAGCAGCCATTGCACCCAGTTCCTCGTCGAGCCGGTGAAGGCCTGCGGAAGTGATAAGCCGGGAACCATATCGGCCATAGCCAGAAGCATGACCAAGAGGGAGGGCCCGAGACAGATCCAAAACCGCCTGGTCATGTCCTCGAGCTCAGGATTCCGTTCTTCTTCGAGCGAGAGGACTTTGGGTTCGAGCGCCATCCCGCAAATCCGGCAAGCACCTGGTCGGGTCTCAAGCACCTCCGGGTCCATCGGACAGATGTACTCGACCACTCCACCGGATGGAGTTGGCATGACGCGAGGAGTGCGCTGCTCAGGAGGAGTCAGATAGAGAGTCGGCTCAGCGCGAAACTTGGTGAGGCAACTCGTCGCACAGAAGTAATAGGTCTTTCCGAGGTACTCATAGGAACCGGCTGCCGTGGCCTGCTGCACCGTCATCCCGCACACGGGATCGATAACCGCAGCCCCCGTCACGGCCGGGGCCGAGGCAGGCTGCATCATCGGAAGGGGTCTTCTTGTGGTCGGCTTAGCGGAACTTACCAACTGTGGCTGCAACGCCAGTTCCGGATCGGCCTTGAATCGGTCCAGGCAAGACAGGCCGCAAAAGTAGTAGCGTTGGCCTTGATGGTCGTGACTTCCGGCTGCCGTAGCCGGATCGACCGTCATCCCGCAGATTGGATCAATCGCCATCTCTCCTCAAAAGGAGTGTTGCGTGTAAAGTTCTGAGTTCAAGTTTTCTGACTCACCGTAACTCAGCACTCAGAACTTTCGCGTTCACTTCTTCTTATCTGCATCCAGAATGCTCTGGATGATCAACTTGAGATTCTCCGGGCTGATATTCTCATTCTCCGCCTTAATATTCCCGTCGATGAGCACGGTCGGGGTATACAGAACTTTGATGCGCTCGCCCCACTTGCGCCCCTCTTCGAATATCTTGGCTGGTTTTCCGCTGGCCATCCCTTCTTCAAAAGCCTTCGGATCGAGTCCAACTTCCTTGATCAAGATTTCCCGCAGCGAGCGATCCAGCACTCCTGTAATCTTATCTTTATGGATGGTGCGAAAGAGGACGGCTTTCATTTCATTCCCCTTTCCCATCATCTTCGCCTGCTCGTACATATCGAACGGGGTCGGCAACTTCCCTTGAATCACCGGGAACCCCACCATCGTGGCCTCAAGCTTGTTCCCGAACTCTTTCTCCAGCAGTACCAGGGCTTCCCCATCGAACCGGTGGCAATGCGGGCAGTAGAAGTCGGCGAACTCAATCAGCTTCACTTTGCCGGGCGTATGCGTGGATACCTCACCCGGCAAGATTTCGAACTTGCCCTTCACATCGAGGGGCAAGGCGGTGGCTGGTGAGACCCATAGGACGGCAACCGTCCATACAATCGCACAGACCGCCAAAGTCCAGTTCGCACACTGTCTGTTCACCATATCGACTCCTTTTTTAGATCAACGCGGATCGCTCATTATATCGAATGTGCCTCAAACTTACTCTCTGTTATACTGCGGCTATGTTAGACAGACTCCTAG
>JBKJZK010000104.1:0-5516 GCA_046715215.1 Nitrospiraceae bacterium | reverse complement strand
CGATTTAATCGCCTGATGATGCGTTAGACTTACGACTCAAACCCTCATCACCCCTTACCCCTCACGTCCCTACTCCCGGATTGCCTGGGCACGCTTTTGCAGATAGGCGTTGCGGACGGCGGTATAGAGATCCAACGTCGCTTCTTCGACTCCCTGGAACTTTTCGAGATTCCGCGACCGTTCATTGACGACCTCTCCCACGCGACTCCCAGTCTGGATTATGCTCGACGTCATACGGTTCTTATGGGCGATCACGGAGGGGACGCCGTCGACTTCAATGATCGGTACGACCAACCAGTTGATCGGATTGAGAAACACATCGCCGACATATCCCGCAAAATCACGAACGGTGAAGGGCTGAAGCAGCGGCAACACGAGATAGGGACCCGGCTTGACCCCGTAGAAGCCCAGCGTCTGCCCAAAATCCTCTTCCGGCGTAACCAGATCGACTGATTTCGCGAGATCGAAGAACCCAGCCAATCCTACCGTACTATTAATCAGGAACCGCCCTACTTCGATGCCGGCACCTTTGAGCTTGCCTTGAAATACATTGTTCAAAAAACGGGGAGCGAACCGGAGATTGGAAAAGATGTTGCTGATGCCGACTTGGACCAGGTTGGGCAAGACGAAATCATATCCCTTCGCCACGGGCTTGAGCACGAATCGATCGACCTGGCGGTTGAACTCGAAGATGTTGGCGTTCATCGGTTCCCAAGGATCATACTCGTCACCAGCTCCCTCATCGGCCGTGGCAAAGGGATCAAGCGGTTCGTCCGGTGGAGTCTCTGGCGACGACGAGGGAGCCTGCGCAGAAGTCTGGTCTGCGACTGGCCTCGCGTCGCCCAACCCCCGTGGCTGCGCTGTGCCGGTTTTCCCTGCACAGCCAATGGCAAGCATCATCGCAAAACCCATCAGACAGAACGCCAGCAGACGAAATGGAATCATCACCCCGGCCTCCTTAACCCACATCGCTCAGGAAGAGGTCTACTCCGACCGCCATCAAGTCGCTCCTCTGAGCAGACCCTAACCCGCATTATTCATGAAGCTCCTGCTGCAAGCGCGGATACGCGGCTGTGCCGGACAGTCTCGCCGCTCAGCCCTTCGACATACTGTTGGGGACAGGCACCGCCGCAGACGGCGGAGCCAGTCCCCTGTACTCATTCACGCCTCCGAGTGCCCGTCTCACTTCACGTCTGCACGCTTTCGCGACGAACCTTCATGAATAATGCGGGCTAGGCTCAGCCGACGCGCACTGTATCAAATGCCGAGGCGATCTCCAATCAATTCTTATAAAATCGAGCGCAGGCTAGGATTCGATGGCAGCCTGAACAAACTCGCTCCAACGTCGGAAATAGGCCGTGCCCCCGACCTGGTACGTGTTGTTGTGGTCGGCACCGGAAATGACGTAGAAGAATTTTGGTGGCTTGGCCGCCTCGAAGACCTGTCGGCCCAATTCGAGGGGGATAATGTCGTCTTTGTCGCCGTGAATGATCAGCTTCGGGAGGGAGAGCTGAGGAAGGCGATTGATCAATGTGAAGTCTGCCCCGAGCAGCCAATGAACCGGCAACCCCCCGTAATGGAACTTGGCCACCGCTTCGATCGACGGAAACGAGGATTCGAGGATCAGCCCCGCGGCAGGTTTCTGCGCGGCAAGTTCTCCAGCGACAGCCGCGCCGAGCGAGCGGCCAAATATGACGATGCGCTCAGGACGAATCATTCTGGTTCGCGTCAGATAATCGTGCGCCCCGAGGGCATCCTGATAGAGCCCTTCTTCGGACGGCCGCCCCTGGCTCCGACCGTAGCCGCGATAGTCGAACAGGAACACCGACAGTCCCAACTGGTAGAGGAGCTTCAGATTATCGAGACGGTGGATGACATTGCCGGCGTTGCCATGGCACCAGAGTATGACCGGACGATCTGCCTGCGCCTCAACGTACCAACCGAACAACCGCGCCCCATCAGCAGCCTGAAACCAAACCTCTTCGAGCGGTAATCCGGTGAGCCGAGCCCAATCTCGATCTTGCCAGGGCTCAGGATGATAGACGAAGAATTGATCGAGTAGGCTCATCATGTTCCTGGTAGAGCATTTTGGGTGTTCGGGAAGCAGCCGAAAGAATATGACAGGAGTGGCAGGTGCTTGCGATACAGACTATCGAAGTTTTTGGTCGATTTTCTCTCCAGCCTTTTTGAACCCCTCTGCTGTCTTCGTGGCCGCCTTTTTCAACTTCCGTTCAACCTTTTCTCCAATATGCTTTTCCTCGATCTTCTTTGCTGCTTTGGAGAATCCTAGTTCGATTTTGTTCCCGACTTTCTTGGCAGTACCTTCGATCCGTTCAAATACACTGCGGTTGCCGGTTGGTTCGCTCTCAGCCACCGCTATAAAACCTGAAACCACCCAGAATGGGAGAAGCAACCAGAAGGCCCACCGAATTTGTCGTTGCAATTGCATTGCCTGCGTTCAACCTCATAGAAAGAATACCACGACTCGACTAGCTTGTCCCGATGATGCGCGTGCTAGTCATTATTTTCCCTCTCGGGTATACGTTATGGGCGTGGCCGTTAGATCAGAATGACCATCCGATGCCGCCGGACACGATCTGCGTTTGGAAATCGAGCTTGATCCGCTGGTTACCGGCGCCTTCGCTGTCCCAACTGTAGTTGGTCACGAAATACTTGTACTCACCGAAGAGAAACAGTTTCTTCGTCACGAAAGCCCGCACCCCGCCGAGAAATTGGTAGGCAAACGCGAGATCGCCCGATGTCCCCGAGAGACCGACGTTCCCGCTCTGGATGTTGGCATTGTAGAGAATCCCGGTTGAAGACCCGGCTCCAACACCGATGTAAGGCTGGATGGTCTCGCCAGGATACCGCAGCATCAGGTTGTACATTGTCGTGATGGCAATCAGGCTGCCCTGCGCCTGTGTCGTCCCAGAACCAGAGGTAGTCCGAGGAGCCCTGACACTTCCTCCCAGACCGAAAACTTCAAACTCAGCACCTACGATATTCTTAGTGAACCAAGGATAGGCGTCAAATTTGACCCCCGCACCAATCGTTCCTCGCACATCGGTGTAGGGAATTCGATTGCCGCTGACGGAGAGATCCTCATTTTGAGGAAAGAATCCTATCAGATGACCGCTCAACAGGAGGTCAATTTTTTTCTCAGCCTTCTTTTCCGGCACAGAAGTCGAAGGTTCACTCGTCTCTTGAGCAAAAGCTGGTCCCTGCCATATCGTAACAACCATCAACGAGAAGACAACCATGCCGCGCAGGAGACACCCCGTCATTTATCCACCCTCCTTCTCGGACTCCACAAGAACAGGGATATTCAATCTGACTACTGGAGAGTAGCCCGAATCCACTCGCGATTGTTGGGGAAAAACAAAAGATGAGGAAGCGAATGAAACGATCGCAGGAACGACGCCGGACTATGGTGTCGTACGCGCACAACTAGCCATTGTTTTTCCCCTTGGGTATACTGTGCCGCAGCTTCGGGCCACAACACTGAGAGAAATCGGCCATGTCCTCGGCGGAATTATCCACTCACGCTGCAGCATCTATGACTACTTGCGACGTCCTTGTCGTCGGAGGCGGTCCTGCAGGCTCGACCATTTCGACCCTCTTAGCCGAGCGAGGATGGAACGTGCATGTGTTGGAAAAGGATGCGCACCCGCGCTTTCACATTGGGGAATCTCTGCTTCCACATTCCCTTCCCATGCTCAAGCGGCTCGGCGTGCTGCCTGAAATCGAGAAGATCGGCATCATCAAGTACGGCGCTGAAATGGTATCGCACTACCATGGGCGATCTCAGATGTACTATTTCGCCAAGGCCATCGATGCTTCCCAGCCCTACGCATTTGAGGTCAAACGATCCGAGTTTGACGCCATCTTGATGAAGAACGCGGTGGCCAAAGGCGTCCACGTCCATGAAGGCCTGAAGGCACAGCGCGTCGAGTTTCGTCCTGGATCATCTTCAATCGTCCATGCCGAAGACCGGGCCGGGTGCCCCGTCGCCTGGGACGCGAAGTTCGTCGTAGATGCCAGTGGCCGCGATACGTTTCTTTCCGCACAGCTGGGAGGGAAACATCGGAGCGCCACCCACAGCAGCGCAGCAATCTTCGGACACTTCGAAGGGGTGACTCGATTGCCAGGCGATGACGAAGGGAACATCGCGGTCGGCTGGCACGACCACGGGTGGTGCTGGCTAATTCCATTCAAAGACGGCACGATGAGCGTGGGTGTCGTCTGTTGGCCCGGCTATATCCGATCGCGACAAGTCCCGCTCGACCAATTCATGCTGAATACCCTCGCTCTGATGCCGCCCATCGCTGAGCGGATGAAGCAGGCCAAGCTCATTACCGAGGTCTATGCCGCCGCGAATTTTTCCTACCGTAGAGACACCATGTCCGGCGAGGGCTATCTCATGGTAGGCGACGCGTTTGCCTTCATCGACCCTATGTTCTCCAGCGGTGTCCACCTGGCCTTGAACAGCGCGATGATGGGAGCCGACGTCGTCGAGGCCTATCTGCGACACTCCCCGGAATACAGGCCGCGACTTCGCGAATTCAACCGCACGGTGCGACGGGGGATCGATACATTTTCCTGGTTCATCCATCGATTCACTCAACCGGCTTTTCGGGACTTGTTCATGTCGATACGTAAACCCCGCAGGATGGAACAGGCAGTCCTCTCGCTCTTGGCCGGTGATGTCTTTACTCAATCGAAGGCGCGGCTGCCGCTTTTCTTCTTTAAAGTTGCCTACTATCTGCACTATGTGTTCAATTGGAAAGAAAATAGGGCCGCGGCGCGTCGTCGCAGGCAAGGGCTCAAGACCGCCGTCACCAACCTGAAAGATTACGCCGTCAACCACGAGACCTAGCCGGGTTACCGAGAGGAGTCAGCGTGCGGCCCAGCCAGACACAACGATCCTACGCGGCAGGTCGGCACGCGTCGGAAGCGACGGTGCGCCCCCGCCTGACCTATGTCGAGACCACGAAGCTGACGGCCTGGCTCGCTATGTCCGGCACCCATCCCTTGGCGATCGTTTCTTTCGGACAGGCCATCCCGCGCACCATCTCATGTCCAACCATGTGCCTCGATCTCAGGCAATTGGAGGGACATTCCTTGCTTGAAGTCTGGACGTCCGATCAGCCCGTGACGACTCTCCAAAAAAACGAATGTTCCTTGGCGATGAGCGGGGATGTTCTGGCAGGGGCCATCTCCCTCGATCAAAAAGCGGGAGCTACGCTGGACGTCACGACAGAGCTGGCCTACCGACAGCTCCTTCACCACACACGTGAACTCGGGTTTCCCTACCTCTGGCGAGTCTGGAACTTTTTCCCGGATATCAATGAAGAAGAAGCCGGTCTTGAGCGGTATCGGCGATTTTGCATGGGACGCCATCAGGCGTTGGAAGCAAGCCTTCAGGACTTTCCCTCTGCACTTCCAGCCGGCACGGCAGTGGGCACGCGATCCGGACCTCTTCAGACCTACTTTCTGGCTGGGGCTCACCCCGCGAC
>JBKJZK010000103.1:0-1343 GCA_046715215.1 Nitrospiraceae bacterium | reverse complement strand
CGGATGGTGAATTTCGTGCGCGAAGCCTGGGTGAAGGAAACCGATCCGGTAAAGCGAGACCGTCTAGGTGTATTACAAGAAGAGCTGCGAAAGGCGAAAGAATAATGGGAAAGACCTCGGTCGAGCTGTTGATCTTCGACCTGGATGGGACACTCATCGAGTCCAAATGGGACATTGCCGCCTCGGTGAACTTCACGTTGGCCGAGCTGGGACTGCCGCAGCGGCCGATCGAGGAAATCTTTGGGTTTGTAGGGGATGGGGTAAAACAATTGTTGCGCTTGTCGGTCGGCGAGGGCAGTCGGGTCACCTTCGACGAGGCGTTGCGGGTGTTCAGGGGCCAGTACTTGGCCCATTGCCTCGATCGCACGACGTTCTATCCCGGCGTCGAACAGGCGCTTGTCCACTTCGAAAGCAAGCGCAAGGCGGTGGCGACCAACAAATCGATCGAGTATACGAATGTGATTCTCAAAGGATTGGGGGCGCATCATTTCCAGTGTGTCGTCGGCGGGGACAACGGGTTCGGATTGAAGCCGGAGCCCGGCATGTTGTTGCATGTGATGGAGCAGTTACAGGTGCCGAAGGAGCGGACCGTGCTGGTCGGGGACAGCACCAACGACATCAACGGCGGGCATAACGCCGGGATTCGTGTCTGTGCGGTCAGGTACGGCATGGGGAATCGTGCCAAGATGGATGCCTGTCGCCCCGACTGGTCTATCGAACGACCGGAACAACTCATGGAGCTATTCATATGACAACTCAAGCGTCGTTCGTATCTCGTCCGAAGAGAAGTGCCTATATCGTATGGCGTATGGCTGATAGCATGATTGTAGAACGAATACAGAATTGTCTTTGTTCCTGCTACACCCCATTCGCTATCAGCTCCGTCTTCCCACGAGATACGTTTCACGTTTCACGTTTCACGAGGTGTCTCTTCGTTCTTGCCGCCAGCCTTGGCCTGAACCTTAGCCTCAATCTCGACCTACTGCATGCCGCATCGCCTGGCCTGGCGGATCGTGTGGTGGAACAGAAACTGACGAACGGACTAACCATCCTCATGGTCGAACGACATCAGACACCGGTGGTCTCCCTCAACCTGACCTTCGGGGTCGGAGGCGTAAACGAACAGGTGGGGCAAACCGGCCTGGCGCATCTCTACGAACATATGGCGTTCAAGGGCACGAGGACGGTCGGGACGAAGGATTACGAGAAAGAAAGGCCCATTCTCGAAGAGTGGTATCGAGTGGGGACCGAGCTGGAGCAGCGGCAGCGAGCGCTCGCACGGATGAGTCAGGAGAGACCGCCCAGTTCCGAAGATCGGGCAGCCATCGAGGGGCTGCAGAAAC
>JBKJZK010000102.1:0-1972 GCA_046715215.1 Nitrospiraceae bacterium | reverse complement strand
GGTCACGGGAGATTCTGTTGTGGCTGTCTGGTCCATAGATATTGCTGCATGCTCCAAAAAAAAGACGCCCAGGAATCCAGGCGTCGTACGGCAGTATACCCGAAGCATGATGTCCGGCACAAGCGATGCTTGTGGAAGATGTGAGGCTGGCACGACGGTACCAGCTTGAATCTTGAGTTTTGAGGGCCTCCACGGTATGGTGACTTTGGTAGTCTTCTCAGGAAGCCGCCGCCCACACAGGATAACCCCGCGTAACCATGATAGATCGGCCGACACATCTGCAGGCTCCGTTTCGTCAACCACCACCTCGTCACTCCTGGCGCTGGTGGCAGATCTCGCTCCTAGGCCTCGGGGCGGCAATCTTAATAGGGGGGGTGACAGTGGGCTGGTCGCTGTGGCACTTCTCGAAAGACCTTCCCGCCTTGGAGCAGTTGGGGACGTATCAGCCAAGCCTGGTGACTCAGGTCTATTCGATAGATCAGCGGCTCATCGGTCAATTTTTCATCGAGCGTCGCATCCTGACCCCGGTGGCGGAAATTCCAGAACGCTTGCGGCGTGCGGTCATCGCAGTCGAGGATGTCCGGTTCTTCGAGCATCCCGGCCTCGACTATATCGGCATGCTCCGTGCGGCCTGGACGAATGTGCGTCGAGGGGGCAAGGTCGAAGGGGCCAGCACCATTACCCAGCAGTTGGCACGGTCGCTGTTCCTCTCGTCCGAACGCACCTTCGACCGCAAAGTCCGCGAGTTGATCCTGGCCTACAAGATGGAATTGGTCCTGACGAAAGAGCAAATTCTCGAACTGTATTTGAATCAGATTTACTTCGGACAAGGCGCCTATGGTGTCGCCTCGGCGGCTCAAACGTATTTTGGAAAAGACCTCTCCGCCCTCACGACTGGGGAATCAGCATTTCTGGCGGGGCTCCCGAAGTCGCCGAACCACTATTCGCCCTACAAGGCCTACGATCGCGCAAAAAAGCGACAGGAGCATGTACTGTCGCGCATGGAAGAAGCGAAGTTCCTCACCACGGCAGAACGCGAACTGGCTGCAGCGGAGATACTCAATTTCCGTCGTCCTGGTGGTGAACAGGCTGCGCCCTACTTTGTGGAGTATATCCGACAGTTGCTGGTCGCGAAGTATGGCGAGGCGATGGTGTACAAGGGCGGGCTCAAGGTCTTTACGACATTGAACATGGAGATGCAGAAGGCTGCTGAAGCGGCGTTTGCGGCTGGCCTACGCGAATTGGATAAGCGCCAAGGGTGGCGTGGCCCGCTCCGAACGGATGTGACTGCGCCGACACCGCCCATTGTTGGAGCGGCGACTGATCAGGTACTAAAAATAGGAGACTATCGCGAGGGGTTGGTCACCAAAGTGTCGAAGGACCATTATCTGGTACAGATCGGCACGACGGTGGCCAGGCTCGCCTTTGACGATATGGCATGGGCGAAGCGCCATCTTACTGGGTCTGATACGGCGAAAGATGTCGTCGTCAATCTGAATCTCAAGCAGGTGCTCAAGCCCGGTGATGTCATCGAGGTGATGGTGAAGAAGCTGGATCGTGGCATCGTCCTTGTGCAACTGGAACAGACTCCTCTTGTCGAGGGAGGGTTGATTGCGCTGGAGCCAGGCAAGGGTGCCATTCGGGCCATGGTCGGAGGCTACGATTTCGGTCGCAGCGAGTACAATCGTGCAGTGCAGGCCCATCGTCAGCCCGGATCCGCCTTCAAGCCGATCATCTATGCGACGGCTGTGAGTCAGGGGATGAGCCCCGCGTCGGTGATCCTCGATGCGCCGGTTGTCTACGAGCAGGAACAGGATGAGAAAACGTGGAAGCCGGAGAACTATGGACGGAAAATCCATGGCATGGTGAGTTTGCGGGATGCCCTGGCCCACTCGCACAACCTGGCGACGGTCCGGTTGCTGGATAAGGTTGGCGTAAAGAATGTCATTGAGTTTGCGAAAACGGTCGGGAT
>JBKJZK010000101.1:0-1369 GCA_046715215.1 Nitrospiraceae bacterium | reverse complement strand
GAAGGACCAGGGCAAGGTGGTGGCAGAGATTCCGGCGAAATCGCTGGCCGATGACGGACCACGCTACGAGCGGCCCTATTCGCCGCCGGGCTATCAGGACATGCTGACCAACCTGAACTACGATGCGCTTCCCGATGTGAAGGATGCCGATGCGGCGCTGCTCTCGCTGCTGGAATCACCGACGATTGCGAGCAAACGGTGGGTCTATGAGCAGTACGACCACATGGTGCGAACCAACACGATGGTCCGGCCAGGTTCCGATGCGGCGGTGGTTCGGATTAAGGGGACGAATAAAGCCATCGCGATGACGGTGGACTGTAATAGTCGCTACTGCTTGCTGCATCCGTACGAAGGGGCTCGCATTGCGGTGGCCGAGGCGGCGAGGAATCTGGCCTGCTCCGGCGCGGAGCCGATCGGGCTTACGGACTGCTTGAATTTCGGTAACCCCGAGCGGCCCGAGATTATGTGGCAGTTTGTGTTGGCGATCGAGGGGATGAAGGACGCCTGCGAACATTTCAAGGTTCCCATCGTCAGCGGCAATGTGAGCTTCTACAACGAAACCAACGGTCTCTCGATTTATCCCACGCCGATGTTGGGAATGGTGGGTCTGATCGATGCAGCCGATAAGACGATGACGCAGTGGTTCAAGCAGGACGGCGATTCGATTCTCCTCCTGGGTAAGACGCGGGAGGACCTGGGCGGCAGTGAATATCTGAAAGTGCTCCACCACCGGGAGCAGGGATCGCCGCCGTTCCTCAGTCTAGAGACGGAGAAGGCGCTCCATGATTTCATCCTGAACGTGATCCGTGAGGGAGTCGTGCAATCCGCCCACGATTGCTCAGATGGCGGGTTGTCTGTCGCATTGGCTGAATGTTGTATCTCTGCCCCGGACGCCAGGCGAGGGGCTGTGGTAAGATTGCCCCTCGATGCATTGCGGCGGGATGCCCTTTTGTTCGGTGAGAGCCAATCACGGGTGGTCCTTTCGGTGAAGCCGGAGATGGCTGATCAGGTATTGAACCGTGCCTGGGACACCGGTATTCCAGCGATGAAGATTGGGACGGTAGGAGGCGATCGTTTCGTCATTGATGTGGAGAAGGGGCAATGGAGCGAGGGGTGCCACATCGACCTTCCTGTCGATCAACTTCACGACCGGTGGGCCTTTTCGATTGAACGAACGCTGAACGGGGCGTGAGGGGTTAGGCGTAAAGGGTAAGGGGTCATGAGTCAGAATCAAAAATTTCCTCCAATCGCCTCACGCCTCACGCCTCACCCCTTACCCATGGTTACCCCAGACAAGTTTCACGACGAATGTGCCGTCTTCGGCATTTACGGCCACAAGGAAGCGGCAAACCTCACTTATCTTGGGCTG
>JBKJZK010000100.1:0-1454 GCA_046715215.1 Nitrospiraceae bacterium | reverse complement strand
ATGTGCTGGCGGCAGAGGATCGAGCAGAATTATTGGACTGGCTTCGGCGCCAGCCCCTCCATTACCGCGAGCGATCGTTCTTCATGGTGCACGCAGGTCTCCTGCCTCAATGGACCATCGATGAAGCGGTGAACCTTGCGAGAGAAGTCGAAGCAGTATTATCCGGCCCGAACTATCGAACCGTCCTCGAAGCGCTTTTCCGCGGACTCTCACCTCGATGGGACCCCGCCTTGATTGGCGACGAACGTCTTGCGAGTATTACCCGAGTGTTGACGAGACTACGGACCTGCACCCCCGCCGGCGACTTGTCAGGATTCTCCGGCCCGCCGGAACAGGCTCCCATAGGAGAGCTTCCCTGGTTCCGCATCCCAAACCGTAAAAATGCCGATGCAACGGTCATCTGCGGCCACTGGGCTGCACTGGGATTGCACATCGAGCCAAACCTGTTAGCCATCGACAGTGGCTGCGTATGGGGAAAAGAACTGACCGCTGTGCGATTGGAAGATCGCCAAATCTTCCAAGTCACGGGTGTCCGACGAGCGCGTCCGTGATGGAGCCTCAACCGCTTAATCCGACTTGGCCTCGTTACTCAACGAGGCCGTTTCCATCCTATCGATTCCTTCCGGGGAAAAATTCACACCCACGGCGCGATCCCCTCGGTCATTCCTACGGTCAGCCGGAGACGAAGCTCCTAGCCTTTCCACCAGACGAATGGCAACAGTCAGAGGATTACTTGTACGGGGTCGATCTCTACAACTACGCCTACTGGTGGAAATGCCACGAAATCTTCGAGGGACTCTGGCATGCCGTGGGGCACGATACCGAACAAGGGAACTTCTTCCAAGCCCTCATCCAGCTCGCCGCAGCCAATCTCAAGCGATTCCTCGGCAATGAACAAACCGCGCAGAAGCTTGCACGCAGCGGGCTCACCCGGCTTCGGAAGATTCCACCAATTTACATGGGGCTAGATGTGCAGGCACTGGGAAAGAGGCTTCACCAAGTGGCAGACGAACGAACCGAATTTATCCCGTTGGTCCTGGCTGTATAACCCATCGCGCGCTCAAAAATGTCGTCCACCGCGGCCGCAGGCATACCCTCTGGGGCGCACGGTGCGACGAATAAGGAGCACCAAGTCTGTGCGCGCCGCCGAGTTGGTGAGGCGGCCGGGTCCCCGTTGAGGGTTCTTTCGACCCGAGAACGACGTTGGGGGCCTTTTTCAGCAGCCTGTTAGTGGTAGGACTCGGAGTCGCTCGGAAACTTGCCTTCCTCGACCTCTTCTTTGTAGCGTCGGAGGGCTTGCAGCGCATCCGCCTTGAGGTGGGCGTACGGTCTCACGAACTTTGGCACAAACTCATCGAAAAGACCGAGGAGATCATAGAGCACAAGGACCTGGCCATCACAGTGCGGACCGGCGCCGATTCCGATGGTGGGAATGGCCACCTGTTCTGTGATGG
>JBKJZK010000099.1:0-4164 GCA_046715215.1 Nitrospiraceae bacterium | reverse complement strand
CCCCTAGGGCAAAATTGGAAAAATCAGAAGGCCCTCGCCTGGGCAAATGGCACGTCGCGGCGTGCCGGTGGGTGGGCGGGTGAGAATGCTGCGCGCAGTCAGGAACATCCTACCCGGTTCCTCCTCGGAGAAGAGGCTCTTGCCAACCAGAGTGGGGAAGGGGAAAAGGGAACGATGAAGGTGCATCGAATCTATGCCTTGGTGGTGAGGTATATGTACCTGTATCGGCGCAGCTTGCCTCGTATGATGGAAATCTTCTATTGGCCGTTTCTGGACCTCGTCATCTGGGGATTCATTACGGTCTACCTCATGAAATTCCAGGGACAGATCCCAGGGGCGGTGACGTTCTTTTTGGGGGCGTTGATCCTGTGGGATATCCTGTTCCGAGCTCAGCAGGGGATTACGATTTCGTTCCTGGAGGAGATTTGGGCCAGAAATCTCATGAACTTGTTCGCCAGTCCGCTCAAGCCGAGCGAGTTCCTTGCCGCGACGATGGTGATGAGCGTCTTCAAGGTGATGGCCGTCTCTGTGGTGATGGTCGTCTGCGCGGGCCTGTTCTACTCCTACAACATCTTCGTGATAGGGATGTGGCTGGTTCCCTTTGTGTTGAATCTCGTAATGACGGGATGGATCATCGGGGTACTGACTACGGCCCTCATTATGCGATTTGGCCAGGAGGCCGAAGTCCTAGCTTGGAGTATGGTGTTCCTGTTCCAGCCCATCTCCTGTGTGTTTTATCCGATGGAGGTGCTCCCCGGGTGGCTGCAAGTCATTGCCTGGATGAACCCGGCTGCTCATGTGTTTGAAGGGATGCGCGCCGTGCTCAACACCTCTGCCGAGCCGATGGCCCATCTTGGGTGGGCGACCGGTCTCAATCTCTTGTTTCTCGGTCTGGTCATTGCCGCCTTCCATTGGACGTTCGAGCTTTGCAGGGAGCGGGGATTGCTGGTGCGCATTGGGGAGTAAGTCGACAGGGCGGCTAGCAGGATGCTCAAAAAGGCTGTTCAGCAAGGCCGCAGCGAGTGTAGGGCCGACGCGTACCCTCTGGGTACGGTGAGGGTCTGAACGATGCGAGAACGACGCCGACGGACTTTTTCAGCATCCTGCCAGGGCTCGGATTGCCATTTTCAAGAAGGCTGTGATAGCCTGCGATTACCTTAGCGCAGGGGCCTGGCGTTGAGGTGGAGCGAAACATACAGGTCTGCAGCATCGATGTTGCCTTGCCCGAGAATCTCGTCGGAAGTCAGACCTAAGTCGCCGCGTCCTTTGCGTCTTCGGCCCGCTCCTTCCTCCGTCCCTCGTGTACAAGACAATATCATCATATTCATAAGGAGGAACCCCAGATGGGTTCAAAGATTTATGTCGGTGGGTTGCCCTACTCGGCGACTGAGCAGGAGATGAGTGATCTGTTCGGGCAACACGGCGCCGTCGCTTCCGCGCGGATCATTACGGATAAGTTCACGGGACAGTCACGCGGCTTCGGCTTCGTCGAGATGTCTTCGGATGCGGAAGCGCAGGCGGCCATTACCGCTCTCAACGGTGCGGAAATGGGTGGTCGGACCTTAACCGTGAATGAAGCGCGTCCCCAGGAGCCTCGCACTGGCGGTGGTGGCGGTGGATTTGGTGGTGGCGGGGGCGGTAAGCGCGATCGCTGGTAATCCTTAATCGCGAATGTGAACGGGGGCTGTTATCGTCAAGATGGCAGCCCCCGTTTTTCGTGTTGCTGCGGGAGGAGAAATGGTCGCCGTGCTTAGCCCGCATGATTCATGACGGTTCGTCGCGAAATGGCGGAGTGGCGCGCGAGGAGCGGGACTTGCGTGACGTGTGAGCCCTGTCCCTACCTGTCGCGCTTTTCCCACCAGTCTCTCCCATCTCGCTTGAGTCAGGCATCGGCGATTGCAGCAGAAGCGCTCATGAAAATACGGGCTAGGGCCGTCAGCTAGTCAATCCACCCATCACCGACTTTTGGAATTCCGGACCGGCCCGCTGTCAGACTCTCGATTGAAGGCGGAGGCGCGTGAAGAGTCTGTCGCACGAGTGCCACTAGGGCTTGGTGGTCAAACGGTTTGGAAAGAAATGGGAGGTTCCCCCGGCGTATGCCATACCCTGCCAAATCCTGGTCGATATTGCCGGACATGAGGATCACTCGCAGGTCTTTTCGCATGCGGAGCGCGCGGACGGCCAGGTCGTGACCGTGGACGTTGGGGAATTCGTTGTCGCCAGATGCAAGCGAAAATTCTGGCGGGGGCATGACAAGATCAGTCAGCAGTAGATGAATGGGCCCCGGATGATGCTTGCAAATCTTCAGGGCTTCCGAGCTATTTGTCGCAGGCAGGACGGAAAAGCCTGCTTGCTCGAGGATCGTGGCACAGAGATGGACGATGGTCGTGTCATCGTCGACGGCTACGATTGTCTGTTTCGTCGATTGCGGTGAAGCAACATCTAGGTTAGGCATGGCGAAGCTCCCCGCTTATTATGTGGAGCACACGATAGAGTCACCAGAATAGTCCCGCCGTTGCTATTCCGCCAGCAAAAGGTGAATCGTCTTTAGCAGGATGCTGAAAAAGGAGGTGGGGTAGCTGGGACGATCTCCGTGCTCGCGCAACGCGGGGCTTGAGAAGAATGAGGAGGGAGCGGCCAGGTGCCCTCCTTGCTCGCAGAACGCGTACGGTGAAACGGTGCTCGTTCGATGCGCGCAGTTGAGGGCAGCCTTGACCCCTCCCCTAAAGGGAGGTATAGGGAATGGGAAGGCCCTCGCGCGGGAAAATGGCACGTCTCGGCGTACCAGTGGGTGGGTGAGAGCATTGCGCGCAGTTGGGATCATCCCAGCCACCCCTTATAAAGTGATAGTTCGCTGCGGCCTTGCTTGGGAAAAGGCGCGTCCCTGGGTGAAGAGCTGTCTTGGCAGACTCAGGGCGGGCGGGTGAAATAGTCGCCGGGGGTGGGCGGATGAGAAGGCTGGCCTGTTTGACCATCCTGCGAGAGTGTTTTCCTGAAGGGCTCACATCGCTTCAGATCGTTCCTTCAATCTGGCGAGCCGCGTCTTGTCGAGCGCCACAAATACTGACTTCTCCTGAGACACCGTCACGGCGCCGGATGCCTGGCCCTTCGCCTTTTTGACCCACTTGCGTCTCGTGTAGATGACGTCGCCTTTGCCGCTCTTTTTGAGATCACTGTACAGCAGGGCCAACGTTGCCGCATCACGTAAGGTTTCAGGAGGTACGTCGGCTCCTTTTTCTAGACGCACCACCACATGTGAACCGGGAGTGCCGCGGGCATGCAGCCAGAGGTCATCGCTCTTGGCAAGGCCGAACGTCAGCTCGTCGTTCTCGCGGGCGTTTCTTCCGACATAAATCGCCAAACCGTCTAATGAGGTGAAGCGACGAAACGGACCTTGACGTTGTTCCTGACGGCCCTTCCTCCCGCCTGTCCGCGAGAGGGTTCGTGCGCGCACTGTGAGATGGGGTTTGTCGGGCGGCTGCCAGGTCCCCTGTTCAATAGCAGTCATTTCTTGGCGCAGAGTCTCCAATTCCTTCTGCCCTTCCTCGATGCGTGGGTGCAGTTCCCGCTCTGCAGCCAGGTGCTTCCGATGCTTTCGGAAGTAGTCGTCCATATTGCCCTGGAGGGTTTTGGTCTGGTCGAGCGGGATTGTCAGGGCGGGAAGCTCCTCATCGAAATAATCCACCACGGCTACGTCGGCTTGGCCCTTGCGGATGGACCCGAGGTTCGCCTTGAGGAGTTCGCCATAGCGATCGTAGTCTTTGTACTTCTCTGCCTTTGCGAGGTCTTCGTGCCATGCCTCAATGCGGCGGCCGAGCTTCTTGATTGATCTTCTCAGTATCCCTGCCCGGGTGTTCCGTACGATCTCGACGACGGAAGCGGCTTCTGCCCTGTGGTAATGGGCTTCGATGCCAGCCGACAGAGGGAATGGTGATACTGGGATCTCCTGGCTGAGTCGCGCGTGGTCGACGGCACCTCGTTCTCGTTGCTGGTGAATGGGAGGAACGTACAGCTGTCCTACACGATCCTTCACCCCGTTCAGGTCTCGTCGGATACGGCCTGCCTCGTCGAGCACGAGGAGATTCGATGTTTTCCCTGTCAGCTCTGCGACCAATCTGCAGGGGCCTTCCTTGGCGGTCAGTGCGAGCTGAACGATCCGGTCTC
>JBKJZK010000098.1:0-3678 GCA_046715215.1 Nitrospiraceae bacterium | reverse complement strand
CGGAAACAGCTTGAGGTCAACGTGATCGGGCAGATCGCTGTCACGCAGGCGTTTCTCCCGTTGCTGCGCCGTGGCCGCGGTCGAATTGTGAACATGGGATCGATTGCCGGCCGAGGTACAATTCCCTTGTTGGGGCCCTATTCTGCCTCGAAGTATGCCTTGGAGGCGCTGACAGATGCGTTGAGAATGGAACTGCAACCCTGGGGGATTCAGGTTTCGATTATCGAACCGGGGGCGATCGCGACGCCGATTTGGGAGAAGTCAGCCAAGGCGGCAGGGGACCTTGAAGCGTCGGCTAGCGATGAGGCGAAGGCCCTCTATGGCGAGGCGGTGATTCGAATTCGTGAAGTCGTCGCCCAATCGGCCCAACGAGCCATTCCGCCGGAGGCGGTGGTTCGTGCGGTGCAGCATGCGTTGACGGCTCCTCGTCCTAAAACCCGCTATCTCGTGGGTGCGGATGCCACAGCGCGGGCGTGGATGGTGAAGTGGTTACCGGATCGAGTTCAGGACAGGCTGCTGGCGTGGTTCCTGAAATATCCGCGCGAAGGATAGCCCGTGAAGCGTGAAAGGTGAAACGCAGGACGGAATACTCGTGAAGCGTCGTTCGTCTCTCGTCCGAAGAACAGAGCATATGGCGTATAGCCAATAGCTCTACGCTCTTATCCGAGATACGCTTCACGGTGAATAAAATAAACCAGACAAACCAGATGAAGTCTGTCAGCCGACCAAATCGGGGTTGAGCCGATTCATCGGCTTGATCGAGAGGGCTTTGATTTCGTTGTAGATGGTCGTGCGTCCTGCCTGGCGAAGGCGCGAGAAGACTCCTTCCACAATCACCTGGTCGCCTTCCCGAACCTCGATCTGACCGAGACTGATAATTTTCAGCGTGCCGGCCTGATCCTTCAACAGAAACCCATAGGCCAGTTGACCTTGCCGGTTGGTGGCGAGTTGGACGTTGGTGACCTGGCCGGTTACCAAGACTTCTTGGCGGTCGTACTGCTCGGGATGGGTGACGAGCTCGGTGATCTCCAGAAGACCGGATGCGTGAACAAGCAACGGTACAGGACCGAAGGCGAGTAGGAGAATCGCGATCAGGAGAACGGGGGTATGGGATTTCTGGATACTCAATGGTCTGGCCATGATGGGAATGTATTATACCTAATCGTGGGCAAAGTGCAATCACCAATGTCTGATTCAAGCGAGACAGGCAGGGAAGTTCTGAGTCAACGGCATCGCCGAGTTATGAGTTTAGAGTTCTGAGTTTTGAGTTCTCACTCAGAACTTCTCCCGCCTCGTCTTCTAACTCAGAACTCAGAACTCAGAACTTAGAACTTTTTCACCTGCCGTGCTCCTCGCGCTACCACTTATCGGAGGCTCTGCCGTTCACATCCTCCCCTCGCATACTGTTGAGGATCTGAGACTGCAGTTCGCTCAACTCCTTCACCGGAGGCTCAGCAGGGGCTTCAAGCGCGCCCACTTCCAGCTTTGGTATGGGCGCGGTCCGCTTGAGCAATTCTTCATCCACTGCCTCGGGAGAGCGGTCCATGTCGTTGAGGATGGTGGTGAGCCGCTGCAGCCCAAACAAGTTCCTGGTGATTTCTGAATGCATGGCATTGGAGCTGGCCCCGAAGACGAGAGCGGTCCAGAACTTGACTTCGATCTCCTCGGCCAGATTGCCCCAGATCATGGCGGTCAGTTTGTCGATAAGCGCGGACTCTGTCTTTTCCAACCCGTCGTAGGTCGAGAGCGAACGTTCGATGGGCTGCTCCGCAAGCACTGCGAAGGTTTCCTTCCACAAATCCAATGGTGCGATCGCCATGGCTGCCGCGTCGATCTGTAACGTGGCTTGGAGGGCGTGTAAGTATTGTGAGAGGTACTTCACTTTGCGGGCGGCGAGACTGCCGGCGGGGATGCCCCACACATGTCCGATTTCGTGATCTTGTAGCGGCGCAGAGATCGCGCTCTGCCGCTCGCGTTCCGCCAGGTCGAGTCGTTTGCGATATTTTTCGGCCATGCGGAGCTGGGTTTGGAATTCGATGCTGAGCCGTTGCTGCTGATAGTCCCCAGCCGGAATCTCATCGGCATCCCAACGCTGGTCCAGCAGGCGGATTGCCGGCTTGGGCAGCACGGTTCTCGCGGATGCGCGCAAAGCGTCAAGCGTGTCAGCGGAAACGGAGAAACGCTCGGTCAGGAGGGCGCAGGCACGGTCGGCGAAGGCCTCACGGAGCTGCGCGAGTCTGCGAAGACTGTCGCATTGCAGCCAGGTCCGCTCCCGCTTGAGCCGCACCTGTCGGCGGTATTGGTCACGCCGGTCCGTGACAACCTTAATCGATTCTTTGGTCATGATGCTGTTGGTGGGCTTCGTCCCGGCGACACAGCGGGGGTCCGGTCGATCTGCCACGATGTACAGGATTTCTTCGTCCGTCACGTCGAAGAACTGGAGCAGGATCAGTCGAAGCATGATCCGCCCTTGCATGGGCATGGCATCGACGACGGATCGGATCTTCTCAACGGTCAGGCGTGAAGCTGGTGAAGCTAGTGTGGTCATTGGGCTGGCCCGCATGATTCATGAACATGTCTGCTGCGGTTCGAAGTTCTGGGTTCTGAGTTTCGGGAAATTGGAGCTTCGAACGAACTCAGAACTCAAAACTCAGAACTTCGAGTCGCGCTTGTCGCGCTATGCAGTGCCGGAATGACGCGATTCCAGATAGAGGGCGACGTATTCGCGAATCTCTTGAATGGTCCCGCTGACGAACAGGTCCCGTGGGATTTCCACGAGAGTGAGCGTGGCCGGATCTACCCCGCGTTCAGTCGCGTAGTCTTCGTCGATGTACAGGCTCACCGACCCGTCGGGAAAACGGATCGCGTAGAGTGCGTTATTGTCCGCCATTGTTCAGGTGCGTGAAGCGTGAGCGAGTTCTGAGTTCTCAGTTCTGAGTTAGGAGGCCCTGAGTTATCCGGAATTAACTCAGAACTCAGCACTCAGAACTCACAACTATTTTCAGGTAGATACGCCCACGCTTTACGAACGACGTGGCGTCAGCCGCCGAGCGTGTCGAGTGTTTCCTTGAGGCTCTTGCGAATGCAGGTGAAAATCGGCGTATCGCGCAGCGTGAAGCGTGAGCCTTCGGTTTCACGGAGCGCCATCACGAGATCCAGGAAGTCTTCCGGCTTATCGCTTTCAAACGCCACCACCCATTCCTGGTCATCCAACCCGAATGAATAGGTCGTGTTCAGCTTCACTGAGGGGAAGCGATGGCCGACTTCGATGTGCTCGTCCATCATGCCCTGTCGCGCCGCCTTCGTGAGCAGGAACCATTCTCGCGTCTTCAGGAACGGGTAGACGAAAATATACTTGGCTTTTCCTGGAACGACGGTCAGCCGCTTGCTCTCTTGATTTTCATGGGTGTGATGATCCACGTAGACCGAGCGCTTGGTGATCGAGAGATAGGAGTAGGGAGTGGTCAGGTACTGCCCCAACCCCGAGGCCAAGATCTTCGTGGTCATGTCCTGAAACAGTTCGAGCTCGTAGCTGATCCGCCACAGCATGATGTCGCAATCGCCTCGGATGCCGACCGAGGAGTACGCCACCACGAGGACCTTGCCGGTGTAGTCCTCGACCGCACGCAGGAATTCCTGTTTGCCTTTGGTACGTTCACTCTCGGGGAGGCGCCGCCA
>JBKJZK010000097.1:0-1807 GCA_046715215.1 Nitrospiraceae bacterium | reverse complement strand
TCCTGCACACTCATGATGACCCTGTCCTCTCTGACCATCTGACCCTCCTTGTGAGAGCCGACAGTCTCGCAACGAAGAGGACATTTCTACTTGGGCCAAAGCGGACATTATCATTTTGGGATTACATAAACAGCAGCCGATGGGCCATCGCTTCATATAGTTCTATCGCTTGAACATTCGTGACGGTGCATTCGCTGGAGGCGAAGGACGGGGGCTTGGTCCGCTGGGACTAGAAGGCGATCTGCCGGGGGAAAAGCCAGAATAGGGGTAATGATAGGGGTAACCTGATCGATATCCAGGCCCATACCCGGAGAATCCTGGATAGTAGCCAAAGGGGCTCCACCAGAATCCGGGACTGGAGTAGAAGGGGCTGACCGGGTCGTACACGCCGGCGTACCCGTTCTCCGAAGCCTGACTGAGCATGGCCATCCGTTGCGTCTGATGCAGCGACTCTGCACAGGCCGTGAGACTTAACAGCAAAACTCCACCGATCATGCTCATCATCCATCGAGTCAACATGGCACCCTCCCTCAGAAATGGTAGGAGACGCCGACAAATAGTTGGTGCGCCCTGTACGTACTGTCGAACCCACCGAACGAACCGAAGGCGCCATTAAAGCCAAACTTGGCATCCGTGTATTTGTATTCCGTGAACAGCGCCACGTTAGGCGTCACGAATGCACGGATCCCTGTGAGGAAGTTGAAACCGATCGAGACCTGTGTGTCCTGCTGGGTATCTACCGAACGACTCAGGCGCGCAATCAAAATACCGGGGCCGGCGCCGAGATAGGGCTGAAAGGTCACGCCGGGGTACCGCAACAGAATATTCGCGCCGACATTCGTCACCGCCAGATGAATGCCCGGGCTATCATCGAGATTCTTCACGTGCGGCGTACTGTGGAAGACATCCAACTCGAATCCTAACGACCCGTGAAAGGGATACACGCCGACCTTGCCGCCATAAGCAAGACTGTTCTTCATGTCGAAGTCTTGCAGTTCTATACCACTGAAAGGACCTGTGGTTGTGACGTTGCGCAAGGAGTCAGCAAAGCTGTGCCCGGCTTGGCCCGCTACATACCACTCAGCCTGTGCCGGAATCGCAATCAAGGATAAGGCTGTCAGAAGGAGGAGACTGAGGAAGAACTGCCGTCGAACGCACCCCGAGTGCATCATGGTGTGCTCCATGGGCGAGGCTTGAATTTATTCTACTACGAAGTTTTGGCGAAATGTGAAGGGGAGGGGAAGGGACCGCTTGGATTAAGGGGAATTAATAATGCTGGCGGCCTGAGCGAGTTGAAACCGGAGGCGTACCCTCTGGGGCGCACGGTGCGCCGAATAAGGAGCACCACGTCTGTGCGCGCCGCCGAGTCGGTGAGGCGACCGGGTACCTCGTTGGGGATTTCGACGAGCTGAGAACGAAGTTGGGGGCCTTTTTCAGCAGCCGATTAGACGTTGAAGCGGAAGTAGACAACATCCGCTTCTTTGATGACGTAATCCTTGCCTTCGAGGCGAAACAGCCCCTTCTCCTTTACTTTCGCCTCCGATCCGCAAGCCAGCAGATCGTCGTAGTGATAGACCTCGGCCCGGATGAAGCCTCGCTCCATGTCGGAGTGAATCTTTCCCGCGGCTTGGGGGGCCTTCATGCCTTTGGGAATCGGCCAGGCCCGGGATTCGATTTCTCCTGCAGTGAAGAAGGTAACAATGCTCAGTAGCGTGTAGGCTTCACGGGTCAGCCGTACAAGGCCCGATTCCGCAAGCCCCATCTCTTTCAAGAAGTCTGCTCGTTCGGATTCGGGCAAAGTGGAGAG
>JBKJZK010000096.1:0-1601 GCA_046715215.1 Nitrospiraceae bacterium | reverse complement strand
TTCAAGCGCGCGTCCGACATCCTCGTCCATCTCAGAAAGGAGCGTGCGTCCCCGTTGAAGGATCGTGACCCTCGTCCCAAGTCGAGCAAAGAACTGGCCGAGTTCGACCGCGACGGAACCACCGCCCAGAACGATCAACGAGCCCGGTTGGGTGCGGAGATCCAGGATCGTGTCGCTCGTGAAATATCCGGCTTCGGCCAAGCCAGGAATCGGAACCTCACACGGGCTCGACCCGGTGGCCAGGATGAACGAGCCGGACGACAAGACGGTGTCCCCGACGGTGATCTCATGGGGCGAGCGAAAGACCGCCCGCGATTGATAGAGCGTGAGTCTCGGGTCGCGAAGCTGCTGAATGCGATAGTCAGCAAACTCGCGGACCAGCCGATCCTTCCGATCCACGATCGCCGACAGGTCGGCCCGGACCGAAACCGGGGAAAGCCCGAACTCCTTCGCCCGCCTGAGGAGGGCCGCAACTTCGGCAGAACGCAGAATGGCCTTTGTCGGCATGCAGCCACGCAGAATACAGAGCCCCCCAAGCGGGCCATGATCCACAATCGCCACATCGGCGCCGGCATCGCGGGCGGTCCGCGCCGCGGCATAGCCCGCCGATCCACCGCCGATGACGATGACATCATGTGTCTTGCGCGTCGAAACCTGACGCTGTGATTTCATCGTGCGTTCCCTTTATAGTATGAAGTCAGGAGGGGAAGGATACACGATGGTGCAACCTGGTCGCTATCGGCACTATAAGGGCCACGAATAGGTGCTGGGGCTCGGCACTCAGAAACGGAAGAAGAATATGTGGTCTATCGCGCGCTCTACGGCGACGGCGGGCTGCGGATCAGACCAACGGCGCTGTTCCTGGAAACTGTGATCGTTGATGGTCACTCTGCTAGCCGGTCAGGTCAACCAGGTCCATTGCGAGAAGGTCGCGGCCTGCCCGACCCTCTGTCCCTCTGCATCCACGACATTCCAGATGAGGGCGTTCTCGACGAGAAAGCGGCGTCCTGTTGAAGTCATTCTCACACCTCGATAGGTATCGAGATAGCCGCGTGTTCTGGCTTGTTCCAGCATCCATTCGCGTTCGGCCCGATTCGTGGGCTCCGCCGTCAGCCGCGACGGTGTCTTCACCAGTTGTTCCCAGGTCAGTTCCCACAGGTCCAATGCGACCTGATTGCCGTAATTGAGGAGAGGGTCCTCTTCCATCCCGTGGGATACAACGACAAAGGGAGACTGGAAAAGCGCGTGGGCCTGATAGTCGGGATCGCCCGCTCGTTCGAGCAGGTCACGTCCGGTCCAGTGATGGAAACTGTTGAGGAGCAGTTGCGACCACTCCATGATGGCAGGATTGGTCCATATTTGAGAAGTCATGGCGCAATCCTCCGATGCAGCCGAAGGAAAGGGGCCTCGTACCCGGCGACCAGGCGGTGTACCACGTCCGTTTGGTCAACGCAAGAATATGGTGAGCACTCTTGTACAGACCATAGGAGGATTCTGTATAATGTGGGCTCCTCTTGAATGACCCTTTCGAGCGCGACCGATCATTGAGGAGTCACCATGGCCGCTCAGACCCTCTTCGAAAAAATCTGGGAGCCCCACGT
>JBKJZK010000095.1:0-3640 GCA_046715215.1 Nitrospiraceae bacterium | reverse complement strand
TCATCATTCCACATTTAGCGTTCAACATCCTGTATTAGATGCTTCGCATCGTCACCGGGCCTTTTCATCCAGCTCTTGATCGTGCCCTGGTCGAGGACATTCGGTCCTGTAAGACCGACGATCCCTTTGCTCCGCTGGCCGTCATTGTCCCCTCGGTCTCCCTGGTGGAGCACCTGAAACAGGTACTCACCCGTCACGAGCCTCGGACCTTCCTCAACATCCATTTCCTGACGTTCCACCAGCTGGCCCTCCGTCTGCGTGATGATATCACGGCGGTCTCTGAGGAAAGTCTGGAACCGACCCTGCAACTGGTCGACGATTTCTTCTTCGAGCAATTGGTGCGGCATGTTATTCGGCGCAAGCTTCCAGGGCTCGAGCCGCTCACGCGCTTGCCTGCCTCACCAGGAACCTGGAAAGGTCTGTGGGCGACGGTGCGCGATTTGAAAGACGCGGTGGTCGCGCCAACGACAGCCTTGAAGGCCCTCACGGAAGGGGTGTTCGAGGAGGATGACCGAACCTGGCTTTATTCCATGTTCACCTTGCATGCTGCCATCATGGAAGCCGGCCGGTCGCTCGGGGTGGGTTCCCCGGATGACCTGGCGGCCTCACTTGGCCCGGATCTCTCAGGTTCCTCGTTCCTCAACGGTCTGCAACACCTGTTCTACTATGGTTTCTATGACCTCTCGCAGGTCCAACTCTCGTTCTTCGAATCGGTAGTCCGCGTTACCCCGACCACGTTGTACTTTCCGTTGCAGGACCGACCCGCCTTTCTTTTTGCCAAGAAATTTTTTGAGCGGCATCTTCTCCCGCTGGCAGACACCCATGAGGATTGGAGTGGGGAAGGGGACCGAACAGCAGCCACAGAGCTGGTCGAACTCTCGGTCACGAACATGATCGGTGTCGAGGAGGAGTTGGCGACGGTCTGCCGTGAAATCCTGACCTTGGTTGAGGTGAACGGCTATCGTTTCGACGAGATCGGAGTGGTGGCTCGCACACTGGAGCCCTACCAGGCTCGGCTGCAATCGGTGTTCGACCATCATCTGGTGCCGTTCACGTCGACGGCTGGTCGGCCACTGTCGCGCGAGCCTCTGGTCAAAACCCTCTTGCGCCTCGCATCCCTCCCACTGAACGATTTCGATCGTGCTGCCATGCTGGATGTGGTCACGTCGCCCTTCTATCGCGCCCAGGGCATCGGCTCCACCAGAGCCGATCTCCGCCCTGATATCTGGCGCTCCCTCGTCTACACGTTGGGTATTACTCAAGGGGAAGCGGAATGGAGGCGTCTGGCAGAGCCGGCTAGTTTGTCGATTCTTCGCGATGCAGGAGCGGAGCCTGACGAGGATAATCAGACAATGGTCAGGACGTGCGAGACCTCTCAGCTGACCTACTTGTGGGAGCTCGTGTCGCAACTGATTCACGATTGCCGGGCTGTCCCTGCACAAGGATCGATCGGAGTACTGACCGACGCATTTTTCACGCTGATGAAATCCCATGTTCACGTGCCTGAACTGTTCGATAAACCTTCGACCGAGTCACTCGATCCGACTGATCTCACCAGAGTTGGCTCGCTGATCCGATCCTCCGTGGCCCGTCTTCAGCAGTTGGACACGCTGGGAGGGGATCTCACCTGGGAGGAATGGGTCGAATTGTTCCAACGGGTCTTGGACGAAACCAGCATCCCCATCGAAGAGGACCGGCACCAGGGTGTTCAGGTGCTGGATGCCATGACCGCCCGCAGCCGGACGGTTCGGGCGCTCTTTATTCTTGGCATGAACGACAAATTCTTTCCACGGTACGTGCGTGAAGACCCATTTCTTCGTGACCGTCAACGTGCCGTACTGGAATCGACCCTGGGTTATAAGATCGATGAGAAATTAGCCGGGCATGAAGAGGAATTACTATTGTTTGAGCTCCTCAGTCGCTCGGCCACCAATCGGCTGTATCTCTCCTACCAGCGTGCCGACGAAACAGGACGAGTCATGGCGCCGTCCGGCCTCATCGCCATGGCGATGCGCGATCCACGATTTGTCGGGAAGCCGGAAGCGACGGTCCCTCGACGGCTGACCCGGCGGATCAGCGAACAGCCGTCGATTCAAGACCTGTTACCTGTCGAGGATTTGGCCTTGGGTTGCCTGTTGCAGGGCTTCGATGCCTTACCTGTACTCGATGCAATGGGACGTGACTGTCCCCTCTTTGAACAGGGCCTCGCCACCCTCAAAACCATTGAGCGAGAATCGCCCGAGCTTGGTCCGTTCGACGGCATGGTCGGAGCAGCGCCTGCGTCACCGGAGGCCACGGAACGGAGCTTCTCGCCGACAGCATTGGAACGATATGCGACCTGTCCCTTCCAGTATTTTGCAGAAAAAGTTCTTCGATTGGAGCCAGTGCGACGGCTTCATCACGACCACCTGCCTCCCATAACGCTCGGGACCCTACTTCATGAAGCGCTTCGTGTGAGCTACGAACGGTTGATGCTGCTCCGGTGGCCAGATCACTCGCTGACCGAGGCCACGGTGCAATCGACGGTGAATGCGGCAGTGATCGATACATTTGCCGCCCATGCTGCAAGCCAGGGGACGGGGCACGCCCTGCTCTGGACGTTGGTTCGCGAACAGGTGACAGACTTGGTCGCGGCCGCCGTATCTTCCGACCAGGCGGAGTATCAGGCGACCGGATTCCGTCCTGTTGCGTTTGAGGCTGCCGCGCAAGGCATCGTCCCGCTGGAGTCCGATCCGTCATCGGTTTTCCTGAAGATTCATGGCACCTTGGACCGTGTCGATTATCGCGCCGAGCCTCCGGCGCTCCGTATCGTGGACTATAAATTTAAGCAGGGGAATGAGATCACCGCCGTGGATCGTAACCTTGCCCTATCGGCCGTACGCGGATCTCGGCTGCAACCACCGCTCTATGCCCGCATGACGCTCCCGTCGCTGCCTGCACCAACCGAGGTCCAATTGCTCTTCCTGGCTCCACAGTGGAAGCAGCCTGTCTCTCGCTCAACGTTCGACGCGGCTCTCTGGACCGGCCACACCGGTGCCATGATCCGAGAAACGCTCTCCACATTGGTCCATGGCATCACGCGCAGAGATTTTTTTATTCTTCCCGATGGCTATTGCGACTACTGCGAATATTCCGGCGCCTGTCGACGCCATGACGCCACGGCCTGGTGGCGCTCGTACCGGTCTCCCCAGGCCCGAGTCTTACGCAAGTTGAGAAAACAAAAGGTACAAGATGAGTGAATTACTCCCACTCGCGGACTCCCAGGATCGGCTCCTGGCGGAGACCACTTGGGACCGCAATGTTGTAGTGGTCGCGGGAGCCGGGACTGGTAAGACCACGATCTTGGTCAATCGCATCCTCAACCTCCTCCTGAGAGAGCCGAACCCATTGGCCATCACAGAGATCGTGGCCCTCACTTTCACCAACAAAGCCGCAACTGAAATGAAGCAGCGGATTCGCGCGCAGCTCCTTCGCCTGGCCGAACAAGGTGATGACATGATCGCCACCTTCCGCACCCGTTATCATCTTTCAGCTGAACAAGTAGGCGAACGGGCCAGGGCAGCGCTTGAGCAGATAGAGAAGGCCCAGATCGGCACCTTGCATAGTTTTGCCGCGCACCTCTTGCGGCTTCATCCTATTG
>JBKJZK010000094.1:0-7266 GCA_046715215.1 Nitrospiraceae bacterium | reverse complement strand
AGGCATCCTGTTCCGGAATGCCGAGGCGATCGAGCGCATGCGGGACATCGACACATTGGTGGTCGACAAGACCGGTACGCTGACACTCGGTCATCCCGCGCTGACTGATTTTGTCGCTGAGGGCATTCCAGAAAATGAAGCGCTGGCGCTCGTCGCAGGAGTGGAGCAGCTTTCCGAGCACCCCATAGGGCTCGCGAGCGGCGTGGGCGCCAAGGAACGGGGCCTGACACTACCCTCGGCTGGAGCATTCGAGGCCGTGAACGGCCTCGGCGTGCAGGCCGAGATCGATGGCAAGACCGTCCTCGTCGGAAGCCACAGCTTTCTCACCCAGCGCGGCATCGCGACACAGGCTTGGGAAGCGCGCGCTGAGGTCTGGCGTGCGGAAGCCAAGACGGTGGTGTTCTTCGCCGTGAACGGTGGCGCAGCAGGAATTGCGGCGGTCGCAGATCCTATCAAGGAAAGCACACCGGAAGCGATTGCGACGCTCAAGCGTTCTGGTATACGAATCGTAATGCTCACCGGCGATTCGCGCAGTACGGCTGACGCTGTAGCTCGGCAACTCGGCATCGACGAGGCACTGGCTGAAGTGCTGCCAGAGGACAAGGCCGGTCACGTGAAGCGGTTGCAGGCTGAAGGGCACAAGGTCGCAATGGCGGGCGACGGCATCAACGATGCCCCGGCGCTTGCGCAAGCCGACGTCGGCATCGCCATGGGAACCGGCACCGATGTCGCCATGGAAAGCGCCGGGGTGACCCTCGTCAAGGGCGATCTGCGCGACATCGCGCGCGCAGCAGTGCTGTCACGCGCCACGATGGGCAACATCCGGCAGAACCTCATATTTGCATTCAGCTACAACGCGTTGGGCATCCCGGTTGCCGCCGGCGTACTTTACCCGACGTTCGGGCTGCTGCTGTCACCGATCTATGCAGGCGCCGCCATGGCGTTGAGCTCGGTTTCGGTGGTCACTAATGCGTTGCGGCTCAACCACGTCAAATTATGAACGAGATGAAGCTGTGAATTCCATCATGAAGTATCACTTAGACGGCGGACGAAGGCGATGCTTTGACCACGGAACACCGTGGCGATGCGTCCGCACGGCATGGTCCTGTAGGCACGCCAACAATGGACCAACTCAACGAGTTGGTGAGCCGTGGACGAGGTCCAGCGCTGAAGGCAGGGACGGCCGCTCCGACGCGGATCGGTCGTGGGATCGATGCTAGGCAAGTGAGCAGTGTTGGGCAAGGAGAGGTCAGGTCATGGTGAGGCGCAGGAACCAAAGCAACAAGAGACGTGCACAAGCTCATAGTGGGCAGGACCCGATCCAACAAATCCAGAATGCGAGGGCCGCCATCCTATCGTTTTTGCGCAAACGAATTGGGGATGACGGCGTTGCGCAGGATCTCTTCCAGCAGAGTGTTCTCCGAGCCATAGAACATCAATCCTCGCTGCGGCGTCGTGAGGATGCCGTGGCCTGGTTCTACAGCATTCTCCGACATGCCCTGGTTGACTATCTGCGGAAGCGTGCGGTCGAAGCGAGAGGAAAGAAAGCCTATAGCCAGGCCCTCATCCACTCAGGCCATGGCAAGGTGCCTCCAGTTGAGGCGGTCGCCGACAACCTATGCTGTTGTGCATACGCGATTCTGCCCAGCCTGCGGCCAAGTCATGCGGAACTCATCCGGCGCATTGATCTCGGGGGCGAATCATCCAAGACGGTCGCACAAGATTTAGCGATGACCCGCAATAATGTGAGGGTGCGTTTACATCGAGCACGCCAAGTCTTACGAGCACGTTTAGTGCGTTTTTGCGGTTCGTGCTGTGAGCGCGACTGTCGGGACTGCACGTGTGATGTGTCCGCCAATCCGATGATGAAAAGCCGGCGGTAGGTTCAAGCGGTGATTGCAACAGCTGTCTCCAGTACAGCCGCCGGCGTCTGAAACCCCAACGTCTTCCGTGGACGTTGATTCAAACGTCACGCGATCGTGTTCAAGTCTGCCTGGGAATCGCGTGACAAGTCTGTGCCTTTCAGGAAATACTGACGCAGCAAGCGGTTCGTATGTTCATCCGTGCCCCGCTGCCACGGGCTTTGTGGGTCACAAAAATAGACCCGCACTGTGGTATCGACCGTCAATCGTTTGTGCAGGCCCAATTCCATTCCTCGATCCCAGGTTAATGACCGGCGCAATGCCGCTGGCAATTGTCATATCTGCGTGCTCAGTGCCGTCACCACGCTGGTGGTGTCTTTTTCCTGCAATTTCACCAACAGGGTGAAGCGCGACTGACGTTCGACCAAAGTGGCCATATGCGTATTCTGTGAGCCAGTGATCAGATCCCCTTCCCAATGACCGGGAATCGCCGGATCTTCCACGTCAGCGGGATGGTCGCGGATGGAGAGGCCACCGATTATCCGCCCGCGCGGCTGACGAGCCGTGCTCGCGCTTTGTGCATGCCGCATCCTGCGCCGGGATCGGAGATGCTCGACTAATTCTTTCTTGAGTACCCCTCCCAACTTCACCTTATCCCAGATGGTGTTGCGTTGACCGCCTGAACCTGCCGGTGAGGCATTCACGCGGAGACATCCAACTGTAATGCTGGAGGGTCCTTAACGTCTCTATATATGAGAGGAAGTGCGTTAGTGTCTTGGAATGAAGCTCCCCGCAGCAAGCTGCTGGATATCACAGGACTAAAACCGTAGGAGATGCCGGAGATCTTCGTGGGCGATTCCACATCCGCAGCGGGGCAGAGGGCGTTTTTTGACCGTATTCGAGCAGGCTGAATCACGATGGTAAAGATGAACCGAATGATGGGAAAGCCGTTATGGAATGCGAAGAAAGTCTCGGCCTGGGGATGGTAGATAGACGAGAAATACAGGTGTTGACAGGTGTGAATCGGCATCACGGTCATACCTTGGGCATTCGAGAAGGATCGGCGGATGGCGGCACGAAGGGGTCTTACTCACACTAACAGGAGGGGATTATGACGATTTGGAAGCGATGGATTCAGCGTAGTGTTCTGTGCGGTTTGCTGCTGGGAGGGTTAGGCGGCTACGCGATGGCCGCGAGTCCTCCCGTAGATCAGATTGCCCAAAATGATCACGCTGCAATAGCGGCCTGGTACGACACGGAAGTGGCCAATCTCAGGCAAAAGGTGAAGGACATGACGGTGATGAGGGAAGTGTATCGAAAAAATCCAGCCTACGCCCACAGTGCCATGGGGGGCGCCCACAAAACCGATGCTGTTCAGCACTGCGATACCCTTATCGGCTTCTATACGAAGGCAATTGAAGAAGCCGACGAGTTAGCCCAGGGGCATCGCGGCATGTTGAAGAAGTAAGAGAAGCGAAATATATAGGTTAGCGGGTGCAAATCGATGTGGAAGTGTGACCATCCCCCGATTTTACAGACACCCCCAAAGGGGGAGAATTGTGAAATCTGAGATGATCATGCCAGCAAGAATCCGACGTCGGTATACCGAGGAATATAAGAGGGAGGCGGTGCGGTTGGTGCGTGAGTCCGCCCACCCGATGGTCCAGGTTGGTCGGGGCCTGGGGACTCCGAACAACATGTTGTATCGCTGGACCTCCCAGCACTGGCAGCTCATAGGCCCACGGCACCACACGGGCCTATGAGTTCTGTATTGAGAGGGGCTGCCGAGAAGGCTGTACCCTGGAAGATTGGCTGGATGCAGAACGGGACATCTTGAGTTGTGAATTCCCGGTTTAGCGTGATACCGAGAGATGGCGATCCTATCCCGCTCGTTTTTTACGCGTAGCCGTGAGCGCGTTGGAATGATGCGAAGGAGTCATGGGCTGAGGGGAAAAGTCGTGTAATAGACAGGTCTAGCTTGCTTTCTCCGGTTCTTACTTACCACGACCCACCAGATTATCAGAGCCCAACTCTGGACCATGAAGCTGTGACGGGCCCTAACTACGATCTTCTGCTTTTTCAGTTAGCGACAGATTTTCTGGAGGAATGTTGCTGGAATGGGCGGGATCGATCACGTGTACGGTCTTGCGAGGTGTGAGGCGCTTCGCAACAGATATCGATATGAAGACTGACCCGAAATGCCTAAATGGCATCGAACTATGAGGTTCGAGGCGTGGCCTACTGGCTTGGATAAGCGTATGGAGTCTACGGGGTGCGTAATAGACCCCTCTCCCGGTCTTTCTGGCATCCCCATTGCTGAACAAGGCAAGGGGGAGTCGAGCAGACTTGACATGCTCGCTTCAGTTGCGCAAGATTAAGCAGCGAAGTTGAGTAGGTCTTGGATTGGTTGGCCCCATGATTCGACGAGTTAATACGCAATACTTCGCGCTGATGTTCTTCTTCACCTTGTGCCAGGTGATCGGGACGTTGTGTGCCTTCCCCAATCTGTCGGTGCCAGAAGAAACCGCCATCTTGGTGGAAGAGGGTATGACCTGCCCGATGGAGGGGACCACCATGTGTCCGCCGTCACTCACCTCGTCTCCCGAACGCCAGATAAAGAACAGCATGGTCATGGATGTTGATCATGAGACGATCCTGCTCAGTCCTGCTGCCGTGCTCACAGTTCCCTTGGCCCCGACGCTGTGGTCCTGGAACAGCGCGTGTTCTATTGTCCCCACCTCAATAGGTTCTTCTTCGGTCCTCCGGATCTGATCCCACACCTCCAGTTCTTTCGCTCGCCGCCCGGCTGCTTGGGTTGAGCGGGCGATGCCTCTTTTCTTTCTTCAATGCTGTCTGGAGATGCTGCCGTGACACGATCACCTTTTCATATTTCGTCGTGGGTCTTCTCCGCCCTTACGCTCTCCGTCGTAGGCCTCACCCCGCTGTGTGCCAGCGGCGCACAAGAGATTGGTGGTGCCACACGCCTGGATACCGCAGTCCCCATGGCGCCGGGTGATGATCGGATCAATCTCCAGAGTCTCATCGAGGAAATGTCTGCCCGGAGCCCGGAAATTAAGGCGGCCCGAGAACGATGGGAGGCGGCCAAAGAGGCGGCGCGCTACAGCACGGCGTTTGGGACCTTGGCGTTGCTGAAAGCGGTGAAGCCACGGAGAAGTGAGTCACAGTGAACGCGGCCCTCGCATGAAAAACAGGAGGACAGTGATGAGACACAGGGTGATGGTGGTAATGGCGGGACTCACGCTTCTGGGACTCGGGTACAAGTCGGCGCCGAAGCAGACGGTCTTGCCCGCACCGGCCGGCACGAATGCCACGGCGGCTCGGCACAATGACGAAGGAGTCCGCACGTATCAGCAAAGTCAGTACGAGCGCGCGAAGCAGCAGTTCGAGGCGGCGGTGGCCGCGTCTCCGGAGTTGGCCGAAGCCCACTACAACCTGGGGATGGTTCTGTATCGGCCCGGAGCGTTGCGCGAGGGGGATGCGCATTTCATCGAGGCGGCCAATTTGGCGCCGGGGGACAAGGTTATTTGGAGTTCTCCGCCGTTGAAGAGTGTGACGGTTTCGGACAAAGAAGCCACCGTTCCGGCGTCGGATGGGCACTCGTAAGCCCCACAATGCAAAAAGGACAAGACGAATGAACCCCGACATCATTTCTAGACGTGTCCTATTGAAGCGCGCGACGGCGCTGGGGCTGCTGGCAGCGGTGGAACGACTCGTGCCCGCCTATGCCTTGACGAGCGCCACCGATGCCGGTTCACAGACGCCGCTGAGCGGAGAGATCATCGATCTGACGATCAGCGAGCAGTTGTTCCGTCTTGACGGCCGAACCGCGCCTGCCATCTCGATCAATGGGACGATACCGGGTCCTGTGATCAGGCTGAAAGAAGGTCAACAAGTGACCTTGCGCGTCACGAACCGTTTGAAGGAAGACACGTCGATTCACTGGCACGGGTTGCTGCTACCGCCTGAGATGGACGGCGTGCCGGGCGTGAGCTTCGCGGGGATCAAGCCGGGCACCACCTTTACGTATCAGTTCCCGGTGCGCCAGAGCGGCACCTATTGGTTCCATAGTCATTCGGGCGGCCAAGAGCTTTTGGGCATGTACGCACCGATGATCATTGATCCAATCGAACTGGAGCCGTTTGGTTACGAGCGTGATTATGTGGTGATGCTCTCGGATTGGAGCTTCGAATCACCCGAAGCGCTGCTCTCCAATCTCAAGAAACAAGGGGGCTATTATAACTTCCAGAAGCGCGCGGCGGGCGAGTTCTTTGCCGATATGGGGCGCATGGGCTTATGGCCCGCGCTGCAGAACTACTTGAGCTGGGACCGGATGCGGATGGACCCGACGGACTTTGCAGATGTCACAGGGTACACCTTCACCTATCTGATGAACGGCTTGTCGCCTGCGGGCAACTGGACAGGGCTGTTTCGTCCCGGTGACCGGGTGCGTCTGCGATTTATCAATGCGGCCAGTATGACTCTCTACGACGTACGCATTCCGGGTCTCACAATGACGGTGGTGCAGGCCGATGGGCAGAATATCCAGCCCGTCGTGGTGGATGAGCTTCGCATGGGAGTGGCGGAGACCTACGATGTGATCGTCGAACCCGTCGAAGACCGTGCCTACACCATTTTTGCCGAGACGGTGGATCGCAGCGGGTATGCGCGCGGCACCCTCGCGACGCGAGCGGGCATAAAGGGGGAGATCCCTGCACGCCGGCCCCGACCGCTCCGCACGATGGCGGACATGGGGATGAACATGGAAGGTATGGAGATGGAGGGCATGGCCGCGGCCGGCGATATCCCGAGCATGAAACCGTCCGACGACAATCCGAACATGGAGCACAGGCAGCATGGTTCGGGAATGCAGTATAGGCCGGGCATGGAGAATATGCCGGATATGGGTACGGGCGATCCACGCCGGTCCAAGATTCCTGGCGCCGAGCCGGTGAAGCATGGCCCTGACGATCACGGTACCGGCAATCAAACGGTCGCCGAGTATTCGCAGAACCGGATGGGGGAACCAGGGAGCGGACTAGAAGACGGTGAGCGGCGAGTGCTGCTGTACACCGACTTGAAAAGTCTTGCGCCCTACCCAGACCAGCGGGAGCCGGAGCGTGAGATTGAACTCCACCTCACGGGCCACATGGAGCGGTACATGTGGTCGTTCGACGGGAAGAAGTATTCAGAAGCCCAAGAGCCCATTCGCTTTCGCTATGGTGAGCGGGTGCTCCTGACCTTCGTGAACGATACGAAGATGGAACATCCGCTCCATTTGCACGGCATGTGGATGCACCTGGAAAACGGCGTGGGGGAGTACCTGCCGCGCAAGCACACGGTCATCGTGAAGCCGGCCGAGCGGCTGTCCGTCGCCATCACTGCG
>JBKJZK010000093.1:0-4091 GCA_046715215.1 Nitrospiraceae bacterium | reverse complement strand
GATGCTGAAAAACTCCGCCAGCTTTGTTCTTGCATCGTTCAGGCCCTCAACATACCCCAAGGGTACGCATCGGTCCTTGATTCGCTGCGGCCTTGCTGGACGAACTTTATGAGCATCCTGCGGGAGGCAAAAAACGGGGACATTCTGAGCTAGCCCTGGCGCTGCCTCATCTGGAAGCCTTTCTCCTCTGCCCGGTAGTCGTCTATACTCTTTCATTGTTTTTGGGCGGATCAGATTTTCTATCCTATTTTTGAGCTAGGTCGTGGCATGGCCCAATCGGAGTATGTCTTTCAGCGAGTTGAAGATCAACGGGAACTCGAACGGCTTCGGATGATCGAGCTGGTGTTCGATCCTGCGAGTCGGAGACGACTGCTCGGTACTGGGCTGCAAGCCGGCTGGCGCTGTCTTGAGGTCGGGCCGGGCGCTGGGTCGATCATGACCTGGATGGGCGAGGTGGTTGGTCCGACGGGCCAGGTCGTGGCGGTAGATCTCGATCCGAAGTTCCTCAGTGAAGCGGAGCGACCGAATGTGACGGTCGTGCGAGCCGATATTCGCACAGCTCAGTTACCGCAACAATCGTTCGATGTGCCGATTTGCCGATGATCCGAACACCTGGGCCATCTATTACGCCACAATCGCCGTGAGTGGTCGGAAGGCCAGGAGATGAAATGCCCGTAGATGCGCCGGTGTTAGTTCTACCCGGTATTGGTAACTCTGGGCCGCAACATTGGCAAACGCTCTGGGAGCTGCGCCATCCCCAGTGGCACCGCGTGGATCTGGGAGATTGGAACGGTCCGGTATGTGAGGATTGGGTTCGTGCGTTGGATGTTGCCGTGCAGGCCTGTTCTGATCCGCCCGTGCTGGTGGCTCATAGCCTCGCCTGTCTCTTGGTGGCTCATTGGGCTCATCGTTCAGCGATAGTTCCGAAGGGCGCATTTCTCGTGGCGGTGCCCGATCCGCAGAGCACAAGCTTCCCTGCCACGGCGCGTGGATTTGTGCCGGTGCCGATGGCGCCGTTCGCTTTTCGGAGTCTCGTGGTCGCCAGCGCGAATGACTCGCTCGGATCGCTGGCCCATGCCAAACATTGCGCGATTGCTTGGGGGAGCACTTTCGTCGATATCGGCCAGGCGGGGCATATCAATTCCGACAGTGGGCATGGTGAATGGAGCGAGGGTTATGGACTTCTGCAACATGTCATAGGCTAGCTAATGCATCTTCGTTTCGATCACGCGCAGTCTGATGACTAAACAACTCCGTACGATTTCCGATAGCAAGACTCGCTGCGGATGGGTCGGTGGCAAGCCGCATTTCATCGCCTATCATGACCGTGAGTGGGGGGTGCCGATTCACGATGACCGGAAGCATTTCGAGATGTTGTTGTTGGAAGGCGCGCAGGCGGGTCTTACGTGGGAAACGATCTTGCTGCGGCGGGAGGGCTATCGTCGAGCGTTTGCGGAGTTCGATCCGAAGAAGGTGGAGCGATTCACGACGAAGAAAAAAGCCGTGCTGCTGAAGAATCCCGGCATCATCCGCAACCGGCTCAAAATCGACTCGGCGGTGACCAACGCGCAGGCGTTTCGCACTGTACAGGAGGAGTTCGGTTCGTTCGATCGCTACGTCTGGCAGTTCGTGGGAGGGAAACCGATCGTGAATCGCTGGGCCAGAATGGCTCAGGTGCCGGCGACGAGCGCGGTCAGCGATGCATTGTCGAAGGATCTCAAGAAGCGCGGTTTCCGGTTTGTCGGCAGCACGATCGCCTATGCCTACATGCAGGCGGTTGGGCTGGTGAACGATCACACGACGGATTGCTTTATACGTGCTCGTCGCTAGCGCCTGGCGCATGGTAACTGTCCTTGTTTCCTGTCAGCGGGACAGGCTGCTCATTTCGTGATGCTGTCGCACAGCTCGCGCCGTTCATGGCCGACCATGTCGGTGAACTCCACGACTGGGAGCCGATCAAGCTACTGACTGTTCAGGTCGACTGGTTGCGCCGGTGGTATCGTTCTGGTCTACTCTGCATCGGTGATGCGGCGCATGCCATGTCTCCGGTCGGTGGTGTGGGGATAAACCTGGCCATTCAGGATGCGGTGGCCGCATCGAATCTCTTGGCAGCTCCGCTGCGCGACCGCCGGCTTACAGCCGAAGATTTATGCCGGGTCCAGGAGCGGCGTGAGTGGCCGACTCGCATGACGCAACGGGTGCAACTCGCCATTCAGAATCGCATCATCAGGCGCGCCCTCAGCGGCTCGGACAAGTTCTCGCCCCCCCCTTCGCAATCCGGCTGTTGGCGTTGGTTCCGTTCCTCCGCCGAATTCCCGCCAGGATGATCGGACTCGGATTTCGACCGGAGCATGTGCATACGACTGCCAGAAATACTGCGTATGCGTCAGCGGCAGGCATATCGCGATAATGCTTCGTGCCGAGACTCCGCTCTCTCTTTGTCGAACAGGCAATGGTGATCATGCAAGCTTCGCCGATAGTGCGTCGCACCCAGTTGCGAACATGAAGTGGGGTCCGACCTTCTCTTAGGCTTTGGTTTCTCTGGTCCATCTGGTCTTTCTGGCTCAACCAGGGAGACCAAATAAACCAGGAAACCAGCCGGTTATCGCGCTTCGCGCGGCTGGGCTTGCGTCCTTTCCAGAATTCACCGTCTATAGAGATGAGGGGAGGCATGGTGCCTTCCAATTCACTCGAAAGGAGAACCCCATGAGACCTCATCTTTCACTCGATGTGCGAAACGTGCCCGCCTCGGTTGAGTTCTATCAGAAGGTCTTTGGTGTGGCGCCGCAGAAGCAGACGACGGACTATGCCAAGTTCGATCTGACGGCGCCGGCGCTGAACTTGGCGCTTGTGTCGTCCACCGGCAGGGTGAGCGCAGTGAATCATCTCGGCATCGAAGTCGAATCGACCGATGAGATCGCAGCCTGGAAGCAGCGATTACTAGAGCAAGGTATCATCGAAAAGGTCGAAGAGGACTTAGCCTGTTGCTTCGCGCGACAAGACAAACTTTGGTTTACCGATCCGGACGGCAATCCTTGGGAGGTATTTACGGTCCATGAGCAATTGACTGTTAAAGGAACGCTGAAGAATACCGGGTGCTGTGCGGCGTAATAGCGGAATGAGCTCGGTCGCATCCGAAGGTTGAGGCTGAGAGGAAGTAAGTCGAATCTTCGCTTAGGCTTGACCTCGGCCGCAGCCTTCATTCTCTGCGGCTTTGCATGACGACCCATTTGAGCATCTTCGGACACGAGAGTACACTTGGAGACGATCGGCCATGAATGACCCACAGGAAATATGGCGTCAAGTGCACCAAGGTCTTCGAGCCTTCATTGCGAAACGTGTGGCCGATGAGGCCGCTGTGGAGGATCTCTCGCAGGAGGTCTTCGTGCGAATGCAGCGAGGTCTTGGAGATTTAAAGAGGGAAAGTCGGCTGGTGTCGTGGATCTATCAGATTGCGCGGCATGCGATCATCGATTATTACCGTGCGCGAGACCGGCAGCTTGAGCGGTCTGTCGGTCTTGCGAGCGATCTTGAGACGTTGTATCCCGCCCCCCTGCCGGAGGAGTCGGCTGAGAGTTCTGGTCAACTCCGCACGGAGTTGGCCGGCTGCCTCCGCCCCATGATCGAGGGGTTGTCCGAGGACTATCGGCAGGCGGTCACGTTAGTCGATCTTGAGGGCCTGGCTCAGCATGAGGCTGCGGCACGACTTGGTCTGTCGGTCTCGGGGATGAAGTCGCGTGTTCAGAGGGGTCGACGGCAATTGCGAGAGATGCTAGAGGCCTGTTGCGCGATTGCCCTCGACCACCGTCGAGGGGTGGCCGACTACGACGTGCGGGATCATTCGTGCCGAGACCGACCTCATTGTTTCTAGCAGGCGGCTGAAATAATTTTCTTGTCCGCTACGAGTGTGCCTCACATCCTCTTTGCCCAGAGACGTGCATCTTCTCATCCTGCGTGAAACATATTTCGTGGATGGGCGGAGTGGATCGCTCATCGTGTAGAGCTCGGACACCCAACCCGTAATCGCTTTCTGGTTCTGCGCTCGACCATCCGCTTTTCCCAGGTCCATCATGCCTGTCTCAGTCGTAATC
>JBKJZK010000092.1:0-3303 GCA_046715215.1 Nitrospiraceae bacterium | reverse complement strand
CCTGCGAGGGACAAGCATCCAGGCAGAGGCGACAGCCTTCCAGACAGCGGGAGGCGTCGAACTTATAGGGGGGAGTCGAGAGCCAGGCGCCGGTCGGGCAGATTGGAACACAGATGGCTTGATGGGTGCAGCGGTCGGGATGGCGGACGAGGTGATCACGAATGACCATCATGGGTTTGACTCCTTCAAAGAGACCTTGGGAAAAGATGTCGAACATGTTTCTATCCGGGAGGCTGCTCACTTCCACTCCTTCACAAGTTCTTTCAAGCGATCTTTCAGTTCCGGAACCTGCTCCAGATTGTTGTGAATCGCTCCGAGAATCTTCTCAACTCTGGCTGACCTGAGGGCGTCTTTGTCCTTCTTGACCAGTCGATCATACTCCACGTAGGCCGTCTGATGCGTCGGCTCAAGGAGCGCTCGTGCCACCGCCAACGCCTCGCCCAACTCGTAGGGCTCCGGCGCCATCGAGGGCACGATGGTAAAGGCGCCATCGGTGCACACCAGCACTGCAGCCCCTTGTTTCCCCTTGAGCGGGATGACGGCCTTGATGGTTTTCCCCGTCAAGGCTTCCCAGTTTCCGAGCAATCCAGGAAACTGCTTCATGAAGGCCACCTTTTCCAGGTTGGCTTTCCATTTTTCTTCGACGGCCATTACAATCCTTGTGGTTCGACGCTACGATTTAAGCGGAGGGACGGTCGTGGGAGCCGGGTGATCGGGCATGATCAGGCGGGTCACGACCTCGCCCTTGATGACATGGCGCTCCATGATTTCCGTCACGTCGGCTTCGGATTTGACTTGATACCATACGCCTTCGGGATAGATCACGACGCTCGGCCCTTGGGCACAATGATCGAGGCACCCGGCTTTATTGGCGCGTACGACGTCTTTTAAGTCCAGCCGCTTCGCTTCTTGTTTGAAGCGGGCGTGGAGCGCCTCAGATCCAAGCTTGGAACAGCTCCCCCGGGGATCGTCGGGGCTCCGTTGGTTTGTACAGACGAAGATGTGGCGTGTGTAACCAGACATGATCGATTGTGGCCTAGCCCGGATTATTCATGAATGCCGTCGCGAGGCGTTCGAGACCGAAGCCCGCCAGGGCCTCTCGCAAGTAAGGCCGACGCAGGCGAATGCTCAGTCCGTCGAGGAGGCCGAACGAGAAAAGTCCTGCCAGGCGAGAGGATCGGACGACGTAGCAGGTGCTCATGAATAGTCCGGGCTAAGCTGGAATGGTGATGGTATTGAGTCGTTCGAGTACACGTTTGACGTCGCCGCTCGCGAGCAGAGATGAGCGGTTCTGTACAGCATCGAGCAGGGCGACAATTTCTCTCAGGCGCAACGCGGCACGCTGGAACTCATCGGGTTTCGATAGTTGAGAGCTCTGTCCGGCCCCAAGCTTGTCGAGCTCGGCGGTGATGTCTCGAAAGTCTCGCTGGAGATTTTTCTGCATTGAACAGGCTTCGCAGTACCATTTAGGGCTTTGATCGGTCGAGGGGGACAGTCGATCGTAGGTTCGACCGAAAAAGTCCTTCCCGAGTGATAACTTCATGAGCGCGGTGCCGGTAGCGCCGCAGGCATTGCAGGACCCAGCTGCGGAATCCATAGAACCTCCCTCCGTCGATCGTGAGCTAACCCGCATTATTCACGAGCGCTTCTGCTGCAATCGCCGATCCGCTGCCCTTGCGCGTGAAGCGTTGTCCGTGAAGCGTGAAGCGCAGGACGGAGAGAGACCTGGCCTCCGCGTGCAGGTCTCACGACGCAGCTCAGCAATTTCGCCACGAACCGTCATGAATAATGCGGGCTAATTAGCGGGCGAATCTTACACCAGGCCTGCGCGCACTGTCCACCCGCACAGAAACCAGGCGAGGGGCAAGTGGCACGAGGCGAGAGAGAAGACATTCCTTCTTACCCCTAGCCTCTAGCTCCGTGCTCGCCAGAACATTGGTGATTACGGCTGAAGTGTTCATGAATAATCAGGGCTAGCCGTGTATTTTCCCAGAAATTGAATATAGAATGCATCGAACATTGCGGGGATGGATTGCGCATGGAGGGAAAGGCCATGGTCATCGGGGTCCCAAAAGAGATTAAGGATCATGAGTATCGTGTAAGTGTCACGCCCGATGGGGTGCGGGCCTTGTGTCAGGCCGGCCACGACGTCTGGATCGAACCATTCGCCGGAGTCGGCAGCGGATACTCAGATGAGGACTACCGGAGTGCCGGCGCCACCATGGCAGAATCAAAAGAGCAGCTGTTTCAGCAGGCGGCGCTCATTGTGAAGGTCAAAGAGCCGCTGCTTTCCGAGTGCCGCTTCTTCCGTCCGGGCCAAACCCTGTTTACCTATCTGCATTTGGCTTCCTTGCGGGAGCTCACGAAGGCCCTCCTGGATACCACGATCACCGCGATTGCCTACGAGACGATCGAGACGAAAGACGGCACGTTGCCGATGCTCAAGCCGATGAGTGAAATCGCGGGACGGATGTCGGTGCAGATCGGCGCGCGCTATCTGGAAAAGACGCAAGGAGGGCGCGGGCTTCTCTTAGCCGGTGTGCCGGGTGTGGAGCCGGGGAAGGTCGTGGTGCTTGGGGCTGGGGTGGTGGGTAGCGCGGCGACTCGGATTGCTGTCGGGATGGGGGCTCAGGTGACGGTGATCAATCTCGACCTTGAACGACTCCGTGCGCTCGACGAATTGTATCGTGGTCGATTTGTGACGCGTGCCTCCACCCAAGATGCGATTGATGAGTCAGTGATCGCCGCAGACCTTGTTATCGGGGCGGTGCTCGTTCCTGGGGCTCGAGCGCCCAAGTTGGTCTCGCGTGGACTGGTGGCGCGTATGAAGCCAGGAGCCGTGGTGGTGGACGTCGCAGTTGATCAAGGCGGCTGCTTCGAGACCACGAAACCCACGACCCATTCGGACCCGGTCTATGTGGTGGACGGGGTGCTCCATTATGGTGTGGCCAATATTCCGGGGATTGTTCCGCGTACGTCGACCGGCGCGTTGACGAATGCCACGCTTCCGTATCTTCTGCGACTAGCTTCGCAGGGGGTGGACGAGGCCGTGCGGGCAGACGCTGGACTGGCGAAAGGGGTGAACCTGTCGCGCGGCAAGATTACCTATCGAGGGGTGGCCGAGGCCCATGGCTTGCCTTTCCACTCCCTGATGTAAGACAATCCTCCCTGGCTTTGTGGTTCTGTTGATTTTGTCGGGGCGTAGCGCAGCCCGGTAGCGCACTGCGTTCGGGACGCAGGGGTCGGAGGTTCGAATCCTCTCGCCCCGACCATACCGCACTTCGTGTGAACCGGCGCCTCTTT